>QHPC01000140.1 GCA_003218915.1 Verrucomicrobiota bacterium | reverse complement strand
GGCCGATCAAAAGGCAAAAATCGAAACGTGGCAGGCCGAATGCATGAAGGCCGGTTGCACAAAGGAAAGCCGGAAAACATTCCTTAAACAGGCCAAAGGTATTCTTTCAGCCGAGCAGTTCGCTCAGCTGAGAGCGCAATGTCAGAAGTCCGCTAAAGAGACAAAGAAAACAGAAGCCTGATTTGCATCGATAGTTTTCAAATGAAATCGCGTCGTGGAAGAAATCCAGGCGCGATTTTTTTTGCTGCCCGACGAGCGATGAAGCGATAGATCGCTGGAAGTCTATTTGTGATGCCGCACTTTAGAACGTTTTGTCAGAATCGAGGAGGATTGTGACCGGGCCTTCATTGACCAATTCTACTGACATCATCGCCTGGAAAACTCCAGTCGCCACGGTGACTCCCAACCTGCGCAGCGCTTCGCTGAACTCTTCATACAGCTTCTTTGCCTGCTCAGGTGGCGCCGCAGCAATAAAGCTCGGTCTGCGTTGACCGCGCGCGTCGCCGTAAAGAGTAAACTGTGAGACAACCAGCGAGCTGCCCCCCACGTCCAGCAGGGAGCGATTCATTTTTCCCTGATCGTCTTCAAAGATCCTCAGGTTTGCGACCTTTTCGGCGAGACTGACCGCGACGGCGGGTGTATCGTCGCGCCCGATGCCGAGCAAGATCATGAGACCTGCAGCGATTTCTCCCGTGACGTTGCTCTCCACGGTTACACGCGCGCGGCTCACACGCTGGACAACGGCTCGCATTTTCAGTTACAAATTTTCTCCAGCAAATCGGCAAGCCGCCAACCAGCTTTGTGTAGTTCCTGCCGGACGACGCCTGTTGCCCACCCGCGATAGTTCATTTGATCCGAATGTGGTTTTTCCACTGCTTCACCGGCGGCAACGATACGGTCTTCCTCCTGTTGCGGATGCACATCCGTGAATTCCAGCCGCGCATGCGCCTCGAGCGCAATTGGCAAAATTTCATCTGCCCACATCTCGGTATAACCTTCGACGGCAACATCTGGTGGCATTCGCCAACTGTTTGGTTCATGCGTCGCCATCTCGTGAACCAATTGTCTCTTGTGCGGTTCGATGAGCGCCTGCAATTCGTCTTTTCGTAACATGCCAGGCACTTGGGGAAAAAGAGCGTTTACCGCGTCATAATCCCAAAAGCCATGGAGTTTCTTCTTATGGATACCGCGTCTGCGTGGCGGCTCGTCGCTCAGTTCAAGTGTAAACGTATTTCCGCCTTCATCTCCAAGCGCCGACTTATCTTTATCCGGATCTACAACGCGACCCTGCTGATCGAAATATTCAGCACCTACATGAAGGGGCTGGTGAATGTCCGCCACGTAATGCGCAAGCAAGATAAGCGCTACGGGCTTGGTAATCTTTCGTTCATTTTGTTCAGGCACTCGTCCCTGTAAAACCTGAATGCAAAATGGAATCATATGGACTACGTCCCACTTGCTGCGTCCGGCGCGTCCGTCGCGGTATCGTTGCGCCGGCGCGACGGGAACGTCGGTGTAATGGAACCAATGATGTGAAGGCGCGCCTGGATTTATGCTGGGTGTCGGAGGATTTGCTCGCCAGAAATCGCGCAACTGTCTGTCGATATTTCGATGCGCTGAATAATGAAACGACCTTGGATCATCCGGACTCTTTTTGTCCCAGCCTTTGATCTCGTCGGCTATGACCGCGGCTTTTTCCAGAGTCAATCCGTCCAGCAATGCGCGGATCTTTGCGGCCGTGGGCGTGTTCGCCAATCGTTCGTCCGCGATTGCGCCGACGATCTCATGTCCAAGCGGGCCGTACGCGTGCGCCGCAATTGCGAATCCCACCGTAAGAAAAATCGTCAGCACAGTGCGCCGAAGTCCGGATTTCATTTTCAGAACGGCGACGATACAATTGAATCGCGTCTTTCCCAGAAAGTTCCAGCGCGTTTCTCAGCTCAGCTGTTAGAATTCAAGCGGATTTGGTCGATACGCATTTGAAGTTTAGAGAAGTGCGATCCCGGCCAATAGATTTGGCCGCAGCCCGTGCAACGCCGGAATTGTTCGTAGTAAATTTTCGTAAGTGGTTCGAGCTTCTCAATTATCTCCGTCTTGGACACCATTTGCAGCGGCGCATTGCAGCGGACACATCGCGTAAATGGAGCGAGCGAACCAAGGAGATCAAAGCGGTGGATTACTTCGACGGTTTGTTCGTTAGCATTTTGAGAACGTGGGCAGTAGCCGGTCCTTACTACCGCGTGCATGAGTAACCGCCGGTCGCGCGTCAGCAGCGCCCGGTTTTCGCGCTTCATCGTGTAGAGTAATTGCTCATCTTCCGCTTTAGGATCGTAGGCGACATCTAAGCCGACCAGGCGCAAGTTGCGTGCGAGTCTGCCGAGATGTCCATCTGCGACAAACGCTCTATCAGTAGAGAGTTGTAATCGTTTCTCCTTAAAAGTAGTAGGTCTGGCTCCTACTGGATAAAGCTCGATATCCGCACTGCTGGCAATCGCGTAATCAAAATCCACCGGCTGTCCATTCACCAGGATCAAATCAATTTCCGGATGCGGGACGCCGCACGCTTCGATTACGTCTTTCACCGATGTCTTTTCACCAAGGCTGCGTTCGATGCGTCGACCCTGCGCTCCTGAGCGGACAAAGAAATCCAGATCTCCGTGTAAATTGAGCCGAACCGTAAACGGATTCATGTCAATTCGTGATTCGCACGTTCGCGTACGCGTACTCGAAGGTAGTCGCACGCGGTCGCCCCATGAGCTTGCCCGGCCCGAGAGGCTCATCTTCTCCGTAATAGCAGTCGATCTGCCAGCGGCGCAGCCCGCCGCCGGTATCCATAATCTTCCAGCGATTACTGCGAAACACCTTCTGCACATCCGGAGACTCAGTCTCGACAATCGCGCCATGGCGCAGACTGCCGTGAGTCGACTTCATCGCAGCGGAAAAGTGTGGGACCAAAACCCCGCCTCCACCCGTAGGGTTCGAAGCGAACGCATATGAATCTCCGCCGTTGTAACGAATGTAATTTCGTCCGTCGACCGGTGTAATGATCCGGCCGAAGCCTTCCTTTTTCACCGAGCGCAGAAAGTCACGCGGGTATTTTCTCCCGCGCAAACCACGTTTTGTAACCGGCGTTGCGTCAAATCCGCGTTCGAACGTGAAGCCGGATTCCTTTGGTGTGTAGTAAAGAGTGCAGACTACGAAGTATTCACCGTTATGTCCCTGAGGACGCCGCGCCAATTTTTCGTTCTCATTCGCAAGCCGCTGCACAACTTCGGGCCACGGAATATCCGCTTGCAGTTCCGAACGAGCGAGAAAGCTGAAGGCCGCAAGCCCGATGATCAGGTGCCGAAAAGCGATTCCATCGGCCCACCGATCAAAACCTCGATGGGAAGTCGTTTCCATTCGTATTCGTAGGGTGGTTGTTTCCAGGCGAACTGCTCTAATTTTCGGAGCATGCGAATGATTTCAACGCCTGTTTGAAATGGTTGAAAAGTGTTTCGATCGGTCACGTGTAACTGCGCGCCGCTACAAAGTTCACCGGCGAACTTGTGAAAGGTCGGCTGGAAATAATGTTCGCGGAAGAAAACGCCCGGTAATCCTAACGCATTGAGTTCATGGCAGAATGCTTCGCCCTGAATAAACGGTGCGCCGAAAATCTCGAACGGGCGCGTGGTGCCGCGGCCTTCCGAAATATTGGTTCCTTCCAGAAGACACATGCCTGGATAAACAGCCGCGCTATCGAGCGTCGGCATGTTGGGGGATGGCATCACCCACGGCAGACCGGTTTGATCGAACCACATCTTGCGGTCCCAGTTCTTCATCGGCAGGATCGACAATCGACATTCCAGAAAAGTCTCGTCTCGAAATTGCCGGGCAAGTTCGCCGACTGTTTTTCCGGGACGCACCGGGATCGGATGAAGACCGACGAACGATTTGTAATTCAGATCAAGCAGCGGCCCCTCGGTAGTGACGCCATTGATCGGATTTGGCCGATCGAGAACGACAATTTCTATGTCCGCTTTTTCGCAAGCGCGCATGCAGAGATACATCGTCCAGATAAAGGTGTAGTAACGCGCTCCGACGTCCTGGAGATCAACGAGCAAGACATCGAGATCTTTCAACATGTCCGCAGTCGGCTCGCGATGTTCGCCGTACAGACTATGAACCGGAATGTGAAGACGCGGATGCTCATAACTTCTCCATTCCACCATGTTGTCCTGCGTCTGGCCGAGAAACCCATGTTGCGGGCCGAAGAACGCTGAGAGACGAAAAAGATCACCATTGTGTCGCTCAAGGATCCGCGAGGCATGCTCGAGCTCCGCTGAGACCGATGCGGGATGAAGCAGCGCGCCGACACGCGCACCGCGGAATGTTTGCGGCCAAAGTTCGCTCAGATGATCAAGTGGCAACTCGACGGACATGGTGTTCTTTTAACACAAGGCGGAAATTCTCGCGATTCGGTGTAGTGGCGGCCGTGTCAGCCGCATTAACGAAACAGGCGTTCGCAGCAGTTCGCCGCTACACAAATTTTCGTAGTATGGATTTAACTGCTATTGCAATTGCGGTTACGATCGCGCACAGCTTCGTGAACAATTCGCCATGGCGTGTGTAAAAGGTTAACTCGTGTTCAGTTGGGACCTTTACCTCGCCTGTCAGCACACCTTCGGTAAATGTGCTGCCCGTATCATCCTGCAATTTCTGGGTGACGCGTCCGAATTCGTTTACAAAACAAGTCACTCCAGTGTTTGCTGCGCGAACCATGGGGCGGCGCGTTTCCACACACCGAAAAATCGCGTTCGCCAAATGCTGATGCGAACCGGCGGAGTGCAAAAACCATCCATCGTTTGTTATGTCTACCAGTAAATTCGCGCCGGGATTGTTCTCGTTCGGAGCCACAAAGCGTCTGGTCAAGTCGCCAATTGTGTCTTCGAAACAGATCAACGGCGCCACTTTCACGTCGTTATTTGTCAACTCGAACACTGTGTGGTCTTTGCCCTGTTTGAAATCGCCGGGCACCTGGTCGCCAACAATTCGCGCAAGCAGGGGCACCCGGTGCCGTCCCGGAATGTATTCGCCAAACGGAACGAGATGCAGCTTTCGATAGACTTGAACCTGCTCACCTCCATCGGAAACAAGCAGCGCGGCGTTATACACATCGCCGTTCTCTTCGTCGATCGTGCCCAAGAGAATGTCACTCTCCGCCGACGCCGCCAGGTCCATCACGAATTGGTAGCTTTCCCGGTCTGCGAGGACAGGCCCGGGCATGGAACTTTCCGGCCAGATCAACAAATCGGGTGGAGGATTAGAGCGCAGCGCAATTTCGCTCAACCGCCGGAATTGATCGAAAATCCTGCGCGTAAACTGCGGATCGAATTTTTGATTTTGAGGCACATTTGATTGTACGGCAGCAACCCGGAGCGGCTTTGTAGGTGGAGAAACCTGAGTGGCGCGCAGCCCGAAAGTGAGGACGCCCACGATTGAGGCCAATGTTAGCGTCAGGTCAAAGTGTGGGCGCACGGTACGTGTGCTCGCCTCAACAACCAAACGGCGCACGGTTGTGACCGCGATGACGTTCGCAAACGCGACCATGAAAGATAAGCCCGCAAGACCGGTGAACTCCGCGATCTGGATCAGCGGCCAGTTGCCATGCAACGCGACCCCGAGGCCGTTCCAACCGAAACCGGAGAACACCCAGCCGCGTAACCATTCCTGTGCTACCCATGCGGCAGCGACAAGAAAGGCGAGGAGCAGATTATTCGTTGATCTTATCCACGGCGATCGCGACGAAGGCGCGGCGGTGCGCGCCTGAGCGAGCATTCGGTCCCATTTCGTTGAACGTGATTCTCTCTTTTTTTCTCGTGGCTGCAGCAGCCCGCAAAACCACGCCCAAAAGGCGAGATAAATCGCCATGTAGAATGGGAGAACAAACCAACCGAGAACAGTGACAGTTGTGAGCCAGAAGAAAGCCGTCCAAAAAAATGTCAGCCCAGCAATGTAACCGAGCAGAAGATTACGAAGCCAGCGATGCCGCGAATCTCCTCCTGAAAACCAAATTGCGGCGATGAGCGGTGTGAGCGCAATCCAGCACAGCCACGTAAAATTAAACGGCGCAAAACAGCCTGTGTAAAGAAGCCCGCTGCAGATCGCTGCCAGCCATGGCCAAATCCGCAGTAATTTGACAACAAGCGGTTTCATAGATCGATAAGCCTTACGCTTTCCTTGAGACCAAGCGGTGATTCAATCTTTCTCGCATGAATTCAGCCTGTTTATCGCCTCTCCCTTTCACAAGGGAGAGGGTAGGGTGAGGGTTCATTCGTTGCGAGCAGTACGGTGTCAATCCCCTCACCTCAATCCTCTCCCCTCAAACAAGGGGAGAGGCGGATCAATTACAGCTGAAGCAAGTATCCTGCACCACGGAGAGGCGACGCTGTTTGTGGTAAGAATCGTGTAGCGAATCCAGTTATGAAATTGTCGTTGATCTGCATTTACTCACCCAGACGTGATTGAGCGTCCTTTTGGAGCCAATCCCACAGACGATCGAGTTTCTCTCTCACTTCCGTTTTGATTTGATTGAGCTCCGCGGAATTGAATTTTCCGCTGTCCGGCCGGCGCTGCGCAAACAGGTAATACTTAATCTTCGGTTCCGTGCCCGACGGACGCACTGTGATGCGTCCCGCGCCTGCGGGATCTTGTAGCTCGAACATCAACATTTTTTCCTTTGGAATTTGATCGCCTTCCACATCCTTAATCTCGGCGGTCTCGAAGTTCCTAATGTTGGTGACTTTTGAGCCGAGCACTTCCTGGAACGGATCGGTGGCGTAAGATTTGATGAGACGAGCGATCTTTGTTGCCCCTTCTGCTCCCTCGAAAGCGAGAGAACCGTTTTTTTCGGCGAAATAACCGAACTGGGAATAAATGTCATCGAGTAACTCATCGACCGTTTGCCCGTGCGCCTTTGCGTAAGCGGCCACTTCGCAAAACATGATCACGGCGCCGTTGCCGTCTTTATCGCGCACAAAATCCGCGCCGCTATAGCCGTAACTTTCTTCGCCGCCGAACACGTAAAATGAAGAATGTTCCAGACGCAGCTTCCGTGTTTCGTCTTCGGAAAGATCGACATAACTTCGTCGCAACTGTTCCGGAATTGCGCATTCATAACGGCCGAGCTTCGCGCCAATGTATTTGAAGCCGGTCAGCGTTTCGACGCAGCGCAGACCGTAATGTGCAGCGATCGCTTTTTGCAAATCGGTTGTAACAAAGGTTTTGATGATGACTCCGCGGGAAGCGTTCCGTTTATTCAGCACGCCTTTCTCAAATAGCGTCCTGGTTCGGTACCAGGCAATCAACGACCCGATTTGATTCCCCGTGAGCAATTTCATCTTCCCATCGCGCGCACGAACTGCCGCGCCCATCCGGTCACAATCCGGATCTGTCGCCACCACCACGTCGGCGTCTTCCCTTTCCGCCAAATTGATTGCCATTGTTAACGCTTCGGCGTTTTCCGGATTTGGTGATTTCACCGTCGGGAATCGTCCATCGAAATGGTCTTGTTCCGGCACCACTTTGAAATTGAAGCCAAGTCGTTTGAGCATCGGTTTGATGATCACGCCCCCGGTTCCATGCAGAGGTGTATAGATAATCTTCAACGATGTCGTCTCACGAATGACCGTTGGGTCCAGAACGAGCGTTTCGAGCCGCTGCATGTACGCGTCGTCGATGTCCTTGCCAATGATAGTTATCTTGCCCTGTGGATCCTTTGCTACTGGCTTATAGGCTTCGGAGACGATCTCGTTCACTTTTCCAATGATCCCACTCGCATGGGGCTCGATCACCTGTGCGCCGTCGCTGAAGTAAACTTTGTAGCCGTTATCGTGCGGTGGGTTATGACTCGCCGTGATCACCACGCCCGCATTCGCCCTGAGATAACGCACTGCAAACGAAAGTTCAGGCACGGACCGTGGCCCCTCAAACACAAATGCGTCACAACCGTTCTCGGATGCGACTTTGGCGGCAAGCTTGGCGAACTCCTTCGAGAAAAATCGCGGGTCATGCGCGATGACAATCTTCGGTCTCTCCGAAATCTTCTCGCGTGCGTTCCAATCGTGCAGATATGCAACCAGTCCCTGCGTCGCGCGACTGATGTTGAAGAAGTTCATCGCATTCGTTCCGACGCACGGGAATTCTGGTCGCTCGCCTTCGCGCCCGTTCCCGCGCTCTGCAGTCGTCACGATCTTTCCGATCGTGCGCCCCCGCAGACCGCCTGTTCCAAATGCCAGTGTCCGGTAAAAACGATCGTTTAGTTCTGACCATTCGGCGGCATCAACAAGTTCCCTGACAGCACGCAAATAAAGATCAGACGGCGCACCGCTCAGCAACGCATGAATGTTTTTCGCTGCCGATTCCATTAACTTTCCGTCAGCAACTGCTCGCGAGATTTTCGTATTGAGTTGTTGAACATCAGCTGCCATCGCTGCCAACTCTTCCGGCATGAATCTCCTTTGCAAGCGAATGTCTAGATGTACTGGTATTGTCAGCGCAGCGAATTGTCTTGTTGTAGTGGCGGCTGTCTCAGCTGCAAGTTTTAACAGGGGGCTACTTCGCCAGCCTGGCAGTCTTAACCCGTTGCCTTGAGACGTTGCACGCGCTTTTCATGTCACGCGCATTAAGTTAGATTGTTGCCGTGACGAGGGCTTCGTCAAGGCGCGCAGAGTGAACCAAACGAATTTTTTCGGTGAGCTAAAGCGGCGCAATATTTACCGCGATCAGCCAGATGACGTGAGAATACCGCGTTTAGCCCCGGCATTCCCAAACATCGCGATCGAAAAGAAACCTTGATTGTTCCTGCCGCTCACGCAGGTCCGCAAAGCAAGGCAAACGCAATCGCGGCATTCCTCCAGCCTCGAAAGTTGTCGCCGTAGCATGCTGCAGTCTTAGCTCCGCCCGCATCCCAGCACAACTTCGCTTCAGGTCATTTAGAAGAGTCCGGGTATTAACCGCCAGCGTACCTTCGGGCAGTATTCTGTGTATCCCTGCAAGTTTTTAGGGACCTATGTTGGCGCTCGTGATCAAACCCAGAGAAACCGCCTAGAATACGCTCTCGTATTTATTTCGTAGTTGAACTATGATTACGAGGGGCGAAGCAATCTGATGAGCGGCTTCTTCCAGGAGTTGCGACGGCGAAAAGTTTATCGCGTCGCCGCGGCTTACATCATCGCTGCGGGGTTCATCATTCAGATCGGGTCGGCGGTTTTTCCGGCGTGGGAGTTGCCAAACTGGACGTTGCGTCTTGTCGTCGTGCTGCTGCTCGTTGGATTTCCGATCGCTCTAATTCTTGCTTGGGCCTACGACGTCACACCCCAGGGGATCCGGATTACTCCGGGAGTGCACCGGCGTCGCAATGTGATACTGCTGATTGCCATCGGCGTGATCATCTCTGCTGGAGCGGGTTTCTTCCTTTTACCTCGAGCATCAGCGCGCAAGATCGATAAGTCCATCGCGGTCCTGCCCT
>QHPC01000320.1 GCA_003218915.1 Verrucomicrobiota bacterium | reverse complement strand
GATCAACCCGGGCAGCGACGCGAAGTTCATCGAGTATGCGACGCAGCGTCTTCGATTACGGTGGCGATCTCCTTTGGCCGGGAGACGTAAACGGAGTGGCTCGCCCCTGAAACTTCCACTACGTGACTTTTGGCTCGCCCGGCGTACCACCGTTCAAGATCGGGATTGATGGTTCTATCCTTTGTGGGTACCAGCATCCAGCTCGGTTTGCTTCTCCACGCCGGCGTCGTGATAACTGCACTGAAATTGTCAGCGTAGTTGAACACCTGCGATCGTGCCATGAAAGCGGCTTGCTCAGCAGGGAGGTCGGCTGCGAAGTACTCATGAAACTGTGCAGGATCGAGGTAAGTGAAACCGTCAGTCGTCTTTTTTATCGCTGTTGACTTACTTAGGTCACTTGGAAAACGCTTTCCATCCTCAGCCTCGCTCTCTCCGGCATCTGGCATGTGGGCCGCGATGTAAACCAATGCCACAACCTTGGGATCGTTCGCGGCTTCGGTGATTACCGCTCCGCCATAGCTGTGAGCTACTACAATGCACGGTCCATCTTGCTGAGCGATCACGCGCTTCGTCGCAGCCACGTCTTCTTTGAAGGACGTCTCCGGCTCCTGAACGATGCTGACCTTGTAGCCGTCCTTGACGAGAATGTCGTAAACCCCTTTCCAACCCGAGCCATCTGCCCAGGCACCATGAACAAGAACAATGTTCCGTATTTGTGGAGCTTCTTTTTGCGCCGCCACTGTAAAGCAGCTTAACAGCAAGGATCCGATAATGAACCAAGGCTTTAACATAAAATGATGGGTTGGATTGAGATTAGTTAGGCATCAGCTAAGGCACGCAGGCCTCAACCTTCTGCTCAACTGCTGTTTTTCAAGATTTGAAGAATGCGAGCAGGTCGGCGTTGATGACGTCGGCTTGGGTCGTGATCATGCCGTGCGGGTAGTCCTTGAATGTCTTCAGCGTGCCGTTCTTGAGGAGCTTGGCTGAGAGTGGACCGGCCGCCTGATAGGGCACGATCTGGTCGTCCTCGCTATGCATCACAAGAACAGGCACCGAGATCTTCTTCAGATCCTCCGTGAAGTCGGTCTGCGAGAACGCGACGATGCCGTCATAATGCGCCTTGGCGCCCCCCATCATGCCCTGGCGCCACCAATTCCAAACGACAGGCTCGATCATTTTTACGCCGGGACGGTTGAAGCCGTAGAACGGACCGGACGACAAGTCGTAATAGAACTTGGCCCGGTTGGCGGCGAGCTGGGCTTGCAGATCGTCGAACACCGATTTGGGCGTGCCTAACGGATTGGCCGGAGTCTTCACCATCAACGGCGGCACGGCGCTGATGATCGCCGCCTTCGCCACGTTCTTGTCACCATGACGGCCGAGATAACGCACCACTTGGCCGCCGCCCGTGGAATGGCCGACGTGAATCGCATCTTTCAGGTTGAGATGATCGGTGACGGCCTTCAGATCGTCGGCATAGTGATCGAGGTCGTGACCATCGCCTACTTGCGTCGAACGACCGTGGCCGCGTCGGTCATGGGCGATGACTCGATAACCTTTGGAGAGGAAGAATAGCATTTGCGGATCCCAATCGTCCGCACTCAGCGGCCAGCCATGGCTGAATACGATGGGCTGCCCTTTGCCCCAGTCTTTGTAATAGATGTCGATGTTAGCTCCGTTTTCTTTTCCTACAGTTACATATGGCATGATGTGTTTTCCTTTTGGTTAGTGTTCTTGTTAGGCAGAATGTTAACGCAAACCACCCGCGATAATCAACGTTTCGCCGGTGACCCATTTTGAATCGTCTGAAGCGAAGAAAACCGAAGCAGGCGCGATATCGTCCGTCTGACCGACTCGACCCAGAGGGGTCATCGATTCAAACATCGTTCGCATATCGCTTTCATGAAATCCGCCGGTAACTACGCCCTCTGTAATCACCATCCCGGGGTTGATTGCGTTCACGCGGATTTTGCGTGGGCCGAGTTCCTTCGCCAGTGTTCGCGTGATCGCATCGACCGCACCTTTCGTGGCGTTGTAAACGACCGCAGTCGGTGGAGTCAGGGAACTAGCGAGAGAACCGATGTTGATGACACTGCCGCCATTGACGTTGAAATGCTTCAGCGCCTCCTGAGTGGAGAGGAGCATTCCGAGAACGTTCGTATCAAACATTCGGTGGAATTGCTGCTCGGTGACTTCTTCCAACGGGACGAACTCGTAAACGCCGGCATTGTTGACCACGATGTCTATCTTCCCGAACGCTTTCTCCGCTTCAACGAACAGTCTCTCGACGTCTGCCTTCTTGGCGACGCTGCCTTGCACCGCGACAGCTTTTCCGCCGCGCTTCGTGATTTCATTGACCACTTTGTCCGCATCCGTTTTCGAGGACGCGTAGTTCACGATTACGGCGGCGCCCTCCGCCGCGAACTCTTTTGCGATCCCTGCGCCGTGTTGTGATCCTTGTTTCCCGTTCAAGCCGAACGAATGCACTGAATCTTACGGGCGCGGACATCCGCGATTAAAGACGGAGACAAATCGCCGCATCCCAAACCGCTCAGTCGTTCAGCGAGTTCGCGAAACTGGTAAATCAGTTCCTTTGGCGTGTGGCTTCGAACAGGAACCACGTACGACGCTCAGTTTCATCGATCCAAACTTCGATGAAACTTGCCGTTGCGACGTCACGATGTTCGTCGCACACGTTGTGCGCCTCGCGGAGACGCGCGGCCAACGTCTTGTTGTCGTCCATCAACTCGGCAAGCATGTCCAATGGCTCCACGTAATCAGCATCATTATCCAGCACTCGCTGAGTACGCGCGATCTCTCCGATCGAATGCAGCGTGAGTCCGCCAATCTTGCGAACGCGTTCCGCGATGACGTCGGTCATGGCGAAGAGTTGCTCGGCGTGTTCGTCGAGAAGCAGGTGATAATCGCGGAAGTGATGCCCGCTCATATGCCAGTGAAAATTTTTCGTTTTCAAATAAAGTGCGAAAACGTCCGCCAGAATCGCATTCATCGCGCCTGAGATATCCCTGGTCGCTTCACGCGTGAGGTCTGTCCGCGTTTCGAGTGGCGCGTCGCGTCTGTGAAGAAGTTCTGCCTTGCTCGGATTAGATTTCGCCATGGTTCGACCGTCTTTGAAGAGGGTTGTTTTCATCTCCCAAGATACCGAACATCATGCCAGCGCAACATTACCGAACGAGATACTTCGAAGTCCCTCTTTCAGGGTAGAGCAGCTTTTGTCGCAGCGCGTGCGTTCGCATGAAAAAATGCATCCAAACCCAAATTCTCGGGCGTTCTGATCGCGATACTCGCGCGATTCGCAAATCCCAACACCCGGATGAGAAAACGCAGCCTGGGTAATTCAAGATTGGAGGTCGCGCCGCGCATCTTGCCCGCAGGATGAGCAGCCTGGGAAAGCCTGTTCGACGGTT
>QHPC01000139.1:3175-12858 GCA_003218915.1 Verrucomicrobiota bacterium | reverse complement strand
GTAATTTTGTACCAGATCCGAGCGGACCTTTTTGGGCCAGTAACTGATCCAAATCACTGAAGCCGGCAGTGTGCCCTTTGTTTGGTCCAGCGCTGTCACCGGGTATCTTGCTGGTAAAGGTGTTGGGCCGCTTGATCGTCGTACTGGTGGCTAGCTCTGTTCCGCTAAGCGCGGGCTGTGGACGGCCTGACTGCGAATTATTGTTCAGCAACGATTGTTCGTGCAGCGCGTTTGGATCGTTGGCGAGACTCTGCGCAGGCGACCGCTCAATTTCAGTAAGAACGGAATTTACTTCCGGTTGGTCCACTTTGGGTTGATCAGGCAAAACGTCCCGCATGTCGTCAGGGAGCGCCGCACTGGCTTGAATGTCCTGCAATAGCTTGTCGAACGATTTCTTTTCGTCCGGCAGCTGCACATCAGTGTTGTCGGGGTTCGGTTTCGCGGCCGGATTTGTCTGATCGACACTGCTCTTGCCGAGGTCCGACGCGTTGATGCTCCTGACCTTGAACGTTGGCGTCTGTTGGTTTTGAGCGACCAGGGTTTCCACCGATTGGAAACGCGTCCGGTAAAAATAAGCGCAGAGCGCGAAGTGAATCGCCAGCGAAACGACCAATCCAAACCAGAGCCAACTGCGCTCTCTGCTGCCCGTGAGCAGTCCTTCGGTTTCTAACCGGTCAAAATCGTCGAAATCGGAAACTCTCATCGCCGTTGAAATATATCACATTTGAAGAAGCGAGCCATGGCGCGATGTGGCGCTATTGACAGGGAACACAAGCATCATTTTGCGTGGTGTCCCTTTAGCGCTCGCAAGCGTCCACCAGTCAGGCCACGGGTCATCCCGAGCCTGCGAAAGACGGCGAGGGACCTCTCACAGGGTGTTCAACCACGCTTTGATCCTGTGTGTTACCAACTGCGTGTGGGTAAGATCCCTCGGCGCGCTTCGCCAGCCTCGGGATGACAACGCCAGTGGCTGGATGGACGAGCCACACAGAGCGTAGGCCTATGTCAACTGCGCCGCGTCTGCTCGATAAAGGCTCTCGCAGCACGCCGGATTTCATCTGCCACGCGCGCCTCGGGTGAAACAAATTTTGGTGTGAACCATGGAAACAGTCCGATTAAATCATGAGTAACCAGAATTTGTCCGTCGCAATGCTTGCCGGAGCCGATACCGATCGTCGGAATGCCTATTGTATTTGTGATCTGCTTTGCGATATCTGCGAGCACAATTTCCAGCACAACAGAAAACGCGCCGGCTTTTTCCACAGCGCGCGCGTCGGCCAGCAGCGCTTCTGCCTCGGATTGGGTGCGGCCTTTGATCCTGTAGCCGCCTTCCTCGCGCACACTTTGCGGTAGCATGCCGATGTGCGCCATGAACGGGATGCCTGCCTTTGTGATCGCTTCGATTTGTGCCACATGACTCACCCCGCCTTCAAGTTTCACTGCCTGTGCGCCAACATCGACAAATTTCCCGGCGCTCTCCACAGCCTGTTCGGGCGTGTCGTAAGTGTGGATCGGCAGATCTGCCACAAGTAACGCCTGTTTAACACCGCGAGCCACCGCACGGGTGTGATGCAACATCTCTTCAATCGTTACACCGGTCGTATCCTGGCAACCAAGCACCACCATACCTAACGAGTCGCCTACCAGAATGATGTCGATGCCGCTTTCGTCGAGCAAACGCGCCGTCGGATAATCGTAAGCCGTTAACGCGGTGATCTTTTTGCCGCGTTGCTTCATTTGGCGAAAATCTTTCATCAGATCTGATCGGAAGATCAGCCGCTAATTTGAGAACGCAAGCTGTAGCAGAATTACTGTAGAGGCAGGCGTGTCGCCTGCGAATCCGCTGAAGAGCAGCCGGCTAGCCACGGGACGAGCCCGTCCAACTGGCGGACAAGGTTGCCACTACAGTTTCCTACATTGCCAATCGTCTGTGAATCGAACTACTTCGCCGGATCCCTCAAGTTCCGTGAGCAATTCTCGGACAGTTTTTTTCTGACTACGCAACACTAGATCCGGCCGGATATCGGCCAGCGGTTGAAGAACAAATTTTCTCAAGTGCATCCGCGGGTGCGGCAAATGCAGGCGTTCGCTGTCGATCTGGCGATCGCCGCAGTAGAGCAGGTCGATGTCAATTGTACGCGAGACGTTTTTCTGATGGTCGCGCCTCCGGCCTAACGACTCTTCAATTTGAACAACTTGTTCAAGCAACTGCTCGGAATCGCCTTTGTAGTCAAATTCGACGACTGCGTTTAAAAATTTTGACGCGCCCCGTTCGCAATTGACCGGTTCGGTCTCGTAAATCCCCGAAGAGAGAATGGGCGGTTGTACCTCATCAAGCTCGATGATTTGTCGTCGCGCGGCCCGCAAATTCTCGAGGCGATCGCCAAGATTGGACCCGAGGGCGACGGCAGTTCTCATCGTTGTAGCCGGGATCGTTGATCCCGGTTAAAGCCCCAGCACGTCCTGCATGCTATAGAGGCCCGGCGGCCTTCCGATAATCCACTTTGCTGCGCGCAAGGCGCCTCGCGCAAAAATTTCGCGGCTCGCTGCGCGATGAGACAGTTCAAAGCGCTCGGCGGGTCCGTTGAAAATGACTGTATGCTCGCCAACGACGTCGCCTTCACGGATCGATTGAATCGGAATTTCAGGCTGTGTTTTTTTTGCTGCCTTCAAAACCTCGGCCAGTGTTTTGGCCGTGCCGCTGGGCGCATCTTTTTTCATTTTGTGATGCGTTTCGACGATCTCAGTTTCAAAATCGCTGCCGAGCTGTTCGGCAGCTTTGCGCGTCAGCCAGAAGAGCACATTGACTCCGATGCTGAAGTTAGATGCAAACACGATCGGCAACGACTGCGCGGTTTCTTCAATTATTCTGTGTTGCTCCCTAGACTGACCGGTCGTCCCAATCACCAACGGTTTGTGATGTTTCAAGGCAACTCGACAGATTTCAGTGATGGCGTCGGCTTGGCTAAAATCGATGACCACATCGCAATTTTGCATCGACGGCTCGATCGAATCGCCAAGATCGCACCGCCCGATGATCTCGATTTTCGGGTCACCATCCGCAAGATCGCTGATGGTTTTTCCCATGCGACCGGCTGCGCCAATGAGCAATACACGCGCAGGACACTCTTTCATTTTGCCGAGACCCTCACCCTACCCTCTCCCCTCCGAGGAGAGAGGATTACCTGCCACGCCCTAGCAAGGCGAAAGCGGGAGGTGAGGAGTTTCATTTGCTTCTTTCAAATTCTTCGAGGGTTTTGCGCAAGCGCGTTTGATTGGCTTCGCTCATCTCGCATAGCGGCAGACGCACTTCGCCGGACATCGCCCCCCGCCAGCCAAGCGCCGTTTTTACCGGCACAGGATTTGGCTCAATAAACAGATCCTTAAAAAGTGGAAACATCTTACGATGCAGGTTTAAGGCCAATTTCGCATCGCCGCATTCATAAGCTCGGACGAGCGCACAAACTTCAACTGGAAACACATTTGAAGCGACGCTGACGACCCCAACCGCTCCGACCGACATAAACGGCAGCGTCAATGAATCGTCGCCGCTTAGAATAGTGAATGACTCAGGTAAACGCGAGCGTAACTCACTGATACGCTCGACACTCCCGCTCGCCTCCTTGATCGAAACAATATTCCGGCATTCCTTGGCCAGGCGCGTCACGGTATCGGGCGCAATATCCACCCCGCATCGGCCAGGAATGTTGTAGAGCATGATGGGTAACGCTGTGGTATCGGCGATCGTTTTGAAGTGACGGAACAAACCTTCCTGGCTCGGTTTGTTGTAATACGGCGCGACGAGAAGCGCGCCGTCAGCGCCGAGTGTCTCGGCCATCTTTGTATCGGCGACTGCATGCTGCGTGGCGTTGGAACCTGTGCCGGCCAGAACCAGGCACCGTTTTTTCGCAGTTGCGATCGCGAGGCGGATGAGCTCCTGGCGTTCCTCGTGTGACAATGTAGGCGTTTCGCCTGTGGTGCCTACAGCAACAACTCCGCTGATTCCGGCGGCAATTTGGCTTTCGATCAGCTTCTCGAAAGCGGCAACTTCAATCGCACCATCCCGAAATGGTGTGACTAACGCCGTGAAGGTGCCGTGGAACATGCGATACAGAGTAAAAGAGTTACAAAGTTAAAAAAGTTCGCTCGATTGTCATGTCCAGCGAAGCCGAGACATCTCTGATTACTTCTCCTTTAAAATTAGCGATTCCTCGACTCCGCTCGGAATGACAAAGGCTGTTAAGTCTCAATTGTTCCTTCGAACACAAACTCGGCCGGGCCGGTGAGAGTGACGCTGCGAAACTGCTTATCGATCTTTTCAAATCCGACGCGCAATTCGTCTCCACCGCGCGCAATTACGGCAACCGGGCCTTTCACGTTTTCAGTGGCAGCAAAGATGAGCGCGCTCGCGACCACGCCCGTGCCGCACGCGAGGGTTTCATCTTCCACCCCTCGTTCGTAGGTGCGGACCGCGATCTTATCGGCTCCGCGCTTCTCAATGAAGTTGACGTTTGCGCCCTTTGGCAAAAACGCTTTATGATGGCGAAGGGCGGAACCTTCTCGCGACACATCGACATTGCCGACTCGTGCCACCGGAACAACGACATGCGGCACGCCGCTATTTATGAAGTGGACGATCTTTTTCTCAGCGCCAATTTGAAGAGGAACACTCAGCTGCAAATCGGTCGGCTCGGTCATTTGCAGAGTGACGAGATCTCCAGCTAGCTCCGCCGAAATGACGCCAGCTGGAGTCTCAAATGAAATTTTGCCCTCGGTGCCTGCCACCTTGTTTGCAAAACGCGCGAAGCAGCGCGCGCCATTCCCGCACATTTCCGCTTCTCCTCCATCCGCGTTAAAGTAGCGCATTCGGAAATCGGCGTGGTCCGATGGATTTTCCAACAACAAAATTCCGTCTGCTCCGATACCGCGGTGGCGATCACAAAGGCGCGCGATTTGACTGCCATTTAGATGGATGTCCCCTGCCCTGTTATCGATCAGGATGAAGTCATTTCCCGCGCCATCCATTTTTGTGAAACGCAGCATGAAATTCGTCTAACACAGTAAAGTGACGCAGGCAATCATGCCTGCGGTCCTGAGAACGCAGACCGGACTGTCTGCCTGCGCCATTGCCAGATCGGCTTTTGATGATTACTTATTCCGCCGTGAAGGGACTGGCAGCTTGGGTTTTTCTTGCAATTCTTGGGGTCACGTCGTGTGTGTCGTTCGCGGGCGATTGCAACAGTTTGATCCTCGACCAGATCAAGCAGATGCCGCAAGGCGGCCGTTATTCGGTATCGCACTTCGCAAAAATTCGTCTTCAGTCCTCGGCACATTTTGAGTCCGGGAAATTTTTTATTCTACCTTCCCAAGCGTCGCCGAGTTTCTGCTCGGGCGCGACCTACCTGGTATTCATCAGGGCGATCGAGGCTTTGCGTGCGCGCGGCCAGCTACATCTCGATTATTCCACGTTGGAGCGACTGATAATTCGAGATCAGCACGATGGCGAAGGTATTTGGGGCCGCTGGAACGCAAACGGACCCGGCACAGCCCGTCTCTTTCACGAGCTGCAGCTTGGACAGAACCTGGATAGCTTCAATCAGGCGAAACCCGGCGATTTCATGAAAATTTTCTGGTCGCGGAAAGTCGGGAGAAACGAGCACGGACACTCGACGATTTTCCTCGGCATGGAGAATCGTCCGGACGGCCAGTATGTCCGTTACTGGTCGAGCAACATTCCTTCGGGCTACGGGGAAAAGAGCGTTCCGCGAAGCAAGATCGCTTACGCCATTTTTTCGCGTCTTCAGACGCCTGCCAATCTCGCGCGGATCAACAACGCCCCATTTGTCGATACGTATTTGGCGTCCCTCCTTCGGACGCGCTCGAGCATTGCGGAAGCCGGCGCGAAGTGCGGGCTTTGATCGACGCAACGCGTTCCAGCATAAGGTAGATCGGCTTTTCCGAAGACGATGCTGAAAGGACAAATGGCGGCTGGGAAGCCGTCCTTTGTTGAGGGAATGGACATTTCTCAAATGGTGCTTGCCTTCACGCAGGCCACTCCTTAAAACGGAGCGATGATGATCGAAACCTTAAAACGTCATTGGTGGGTCCCGGTGATAAGGGGTATCGCTGCAATTGTCTTTGGAATCATCGCATTCGTGTATCCAGGCATCACCGTGGCGACACTGGTGCTGTTTTTTGGGGCGTGGGTGCTAATCGACGGCATATTCCGCGTTGTCGGTGCGATCGGGCATCGTGCTTCTGATCCGGACTGGGGCTGGCATATTGTCATTGGAATTGTGGGGATAATCGTCGGACTCCTCACATTTCACGCGCCCCAAATAACCGCGCTGGCCCTGATCATTTATATCGCGGCCTGGGCGCTCATGATTGGCGCAACAGAGATTGCGTTCGCCATCAAGCTGCGCCGGGAAATCAAAGGCGAATGGTTTTTGATCCTTATGGGTCTGGCATCCATCGCCTTTGCCATACTGCTTCTGTGGAACCCTATCGCCGGCGCGGCCGCGGTGATTTGGCTCATCGCATGGTACGGGGTTGTACTCGGCATTCTTGCGATCTTCTTTGGCTTCCGGCTGAAGGCATTGAAGCCTGTGTAATTTCAGTTTTTCTAGTCTGCCGCGACACATTTTCTGACCGGGATACCCTGGTTTCGAGGTCGTTTAGAATGATACGACCTGCCGCGACTAGTGCGACGATTACACTACGACGCTGGAATATGATTCCTCTTATCTTGCGCGTCGAATTCCTGAAGGCCGGAGTGCCCGGCCTCTTAAATGCTTATGAAAAATCCTTCTACTCCCAGAATGCGACCGGGAAACGGTTCGCGTCTTAACGACGACCAACTCGATAGCAAGCAACTGCTTGCAGCCTTGACGGCATTCAAACGCGGAGATTTTTCGGCTCACCTGCCGGACGACTGGACAGGCGTGGCCGGCAATATCGCGGACACGTTCAACGATGTAATTCGAATCAATGAGCGCCTTACAAAAGAGTTGGCGCGCATTAGCCGTGTAGTTGGAAAGGAAGGCAGGATCAGACAGAGAGCATCACTCGGGGAGCAGTCCGGCTCGTGGGCAGAGGCGATGGGTTCGGTCAACAATCTGATTGAGGATCTGGTGCAGCCTACGAGTGAAATGGCGCGCGTAATCGGCGCCGTCGCCAGAGGAGATTTATCCCAGAACATGGCGACTGAAATCGAAGGTCGAACGCTCGAACGCGACTTTTTGCGAACTGCAAAAATCGTCAACACGATGGTAAACCAGCTCAGCGCCTTTGCATCGGAGGTTACACGGGTTGCTCGGGAAGTAGGGACAGAAGGCAAACTCGGGGGCCAGGCCAATGTGAAAGGCGTTGCTGGCACATGGAAGGATCTGACGGAGAACGTCAATCTGATGGCCGGTAATCTGACGGATCAGGTGCGCAATATCGCCACCGTAACCACAGCCGTCGCGACCGGCGATTTGACCAAGAAAATCACGGTTGATGTGAAAGGCGAGTTCCTTGAGTTGAAGGACACAATCAATGTGATGGTCGATCAACTTCGATCGTTTGCATCGGAGGTAACGCGGGTGGCCCGTGAGGTGAGTTCTGAGGGAATTCTCGGAGGACAAGCTCACGTCGAAGGAGTGTCGGGAACATGGAAGGACCTGACGGATTCGGTCAATTTTATGGCGCGCAATCTGACCGAGCAAGTGCGCAACATCGCCGCAGTGACAACGGCGGTCGCAAAAGGCGATTTATCCAAAAAAATCACCGTCAATGTAAAAGGAGAGATCCTCGAACTAAAAAACACGATCAATACAATGGTCGATCAGCTCGGCTCGTTTGCAGCAGAAGTGACGCGCGTTGCGCGCGAGGTCGGCACGGATGGAAAACTCGGGGGCCAGGCGGATGTGAGAGGAGTCGCAGGAACATGGAAAGATTTGACCGAGAGCGTCAACTCAATGGCCGGTAACCTCACAGCGCAGGTACGCAATATCGCCGAAGTCACGACGGCAGTTGCGAGCGGCGATTTGTCGAAAAAAATCACCGTCGATGTCCGCGGTGAGATTCTGGAGCTTAAATACACCATCAATACAATGGTTGACCAGCTCCGTTCGTTTGCATCCGAAGTCACTCGGGTGGCCCGCGAAGTTGGCAGCGAAGGAAAACTAGGTGGGCAAGCGGACGTACGCGGTGTCGCGGGAACTTGGAAAGACCTCACCAACAACGTGAATACCATGGCGGGAAATCTCACCGCCCAGGTCCGCAACATTGCAGAGGTGACGACGGCGGTCGCGCGCGGCGATCTCTCGAAGAAGGTAACGGTCGACGTAAAGGGCGAGATCCTCGAGTTGAAAAACACTGTGAATACGATGGTCGATCAGCTCAACTCATTCGCGTCAGAAGTAACACGTGTCGCGCGCGAGGTAGGCACAGAAGGCAGACTGGGCGGCCAAGCGACGGTCAAGGGCGTCGCCGGCACCTGGAAGGACTTGACCGAGAGTGTGAATTTCATGGCTGGTAACCTCACGAATCAGGTGCGAGGCATCGCGAAAGTTGTGACTGCAGTAGCAAAGGGGGAGCTCAACAAAAAGCTGCTTGTTGAAGCAAAAGGAGAAATCGGAGAGCTGGCCGATACAATTAACAACATGATCGATACGCTGGCCATATTCGCCGATCAGGTTACGACTGTAGCACGCGAGGTCGGCGTGGAGGGCAAGTTGGGCGGCCAGGCGAGCGTCCCGGGCGCTGCCGGTACATGGCGCGATTTGACTGATAATGTGAACCGGCTGGCCGCGAATTTGACGACTCAACTCCGAGCTATTGCCGACGTCGCAACGGCGGTCACGAAAGGGGACCTAATACGCTCGATTCAAGTGGAAGCGCAAGGCGAGGTTGCCGTCGTCAAAGACAACATCAACGAAATGATCCGCAATTTGAAGGATACGACGTTGCGAAATGAGGAGCAGGACTGGCTCAAGACGAACCTCACAAAGTTCACGCGTATGCTGCAGGGTCAGCGAGATGTATTGACGGTTGCTAGATTGATTTTATCGGAACTCGCTCCCGTGGTCCCGGCCCAACAAGGCGTTTTTTACCTTTTGGACAAGTCGGGGCTGGAACCTGAACTGAAGCTCTTGGCGAGCTATGCCTGCCGCGAGCAGAGCGGCGTGAAGACTTCATTTAAGCTCGGCGAGAGTCTGATAGGACAAGCAGCACTGGAAAAACAACGCATCCTCCTTGCCGATGCCCCGAGCGATTACGTGAAGGTTAGTTCCGCTCTCGGTGCAGCTCGCCCGATGAACATCATGGTCCTGCCAATTTTGTTCGAAGGCGAAGTAAAGGCAGTAATGGAGCTTTCGTCACTGGAAAGCTTCAACTCAACGCACCAGGCGTTTCTCGACCAGCTAACGGAGAGCATCGGGATCGTCCTCAATACGATTGAAGCAAACACGCGAACGGAAAACCTACTCAGTCAATCGCAGTCGCTCGCAACCGAGCTTCAGAATCGGCAGGAAGAATTGCAGAAGACCAACCTCGAATTGGCGGAAAAGGCGCGATCGAATCTCGCGAAGGATCAATTTCTTGCCATGTTGAGCCACGAGTTGCGCACGCCCCTGACCCCAGTGCTGGCGTCCGCGCTCGCACTCGAGACCGAGCCGGCACTGCCTCAGGAGATTCAC
>QHPC01000139.1:0-3134 GCA_003218915.1 Verrucomicrobiota bacterium | reverse complement strand
CTCGAGATTTGTCAGGCGGAAATTGATCGCAAGCGTTTGGCACGGTCTCTCAATCTCGGCGCACGGAAAGTTCATCTGCAAGCGGACCCCGCCCGGTTACAGCAGATCTTTTGGAACCTGATAAACAATGCGGTGAAATTTACGCCGGAGCACGGCCAGATCTCCATTTCCACGAGCAACGATTCCGGCGGACAACTGCGTGTCGAGATAGCAGATACCGGCTTGGGCATAGAATCTGATTCGCTGCCGAAAATTTTCGATGCTTTCGAACAAGGTGGGCGAACACAGCTTGGGGGCCTGGGTCTTGGCCTCGCCATTAGCAAAGCGCTGGTCGAGGCACACAAGGGAACGATCGCTGCAGAAAGCGCCGGCCGAAACAAGGGTTCAACTTTTACGCTCATGTTTCCCACCTCTGACAGAGCCGAGACACCGATCGCGCCCGCGGTGTCACCAAAGATGCCGGATCGTCAGGCCCTGAGAATTCTGCTTGTCGAAGATCACGAGGATACTAACCGATCGCTGACGAACCTGCTTCGGCGTCGCGGTTATCAGGTGTACTCAGCCTTGAATTTTCGATCCGCACTCGATCTAAGTACCGAAACGGAGTTCGATGTGTTAATCAGCGACCTGGCTTTGCCCGATGGCACCGGCATCGATTTGATACAAAGACTGCAATCCAACCGTCCAGTCCTCGGGATTGCGCTCACAGGTTTCGGAATGGAAGACGATATTCGCAAGGGGCGTGAAGCGGGATTCCGACATCACCTTGTAAAGCCAATCGACCTCAATAAGCTGGACTTGCTTATTCAGCGGAGCGCAAACACCTCGTTTCCGCAAACGAGGGTGTCCTTTCCAGTCCGAACTGCGATACAATCGCCGTCCGTGGGCGGACAATAGAACGGTCCACGTGACCCACCAGCAGTCGCGTGCTTGCGACTTCGAAAAGGCGTAAGAACTGCCTCGACCTACGGCGTGAACGTATAGACTACAGTCCGCACGGCTCTTCTTGTGCCCTTGACCACACTGTGCGCGACGTTCTTGGCTGTAATCGCGCTATTCTTCGCCACGTTTTTCGCTGTTCTCGCAGGTCCGGCCCCAGCCGTGCCAATGGAAATGGCGAAGGCGAGCATGATCGAAAAGAACGCTTTCATAGTACTTATTATTCGTTTCTGATGGCTCGCATGCGCCTACCCGAAAGGCGTTGCGTGGTAGTCTTACTTTTTCGCCGTGCGAAGATTGGGCCCGCCAGGATTCGAACCTGGGACCAAGGGATTATGAGTCCCCTGCTCTAACCGCTGAGCTACAGGCCCGCATGGATTTACGCAGTGAAGCATAGCACATCAGGGATGACCAACCCTGAAAGCATTCGGGGCTAATCTAACGATGCTAAAGACGCTTTTTCATAATCGAAACTCCTAGTGCTTTTCGATCTGGGAGTTTCGAATTCTATCTCTTATTCCATGCGCAGCGCGGTAATTGGATTCACGCGCATGGCGCGACGCGCGGGAAGAAAACAGGCGAGGAGCGCGGCCACGGAAAGCAAGAAACTCGAACAGATCAGCGCGAACGGATCGCTTGGACTCACTTGATACAAAATTTGCGAGAGCACACGTCCCGCACCCAACGAAAGCAGAAGGCCGACGCCGACAGCAAGCGCCGTCTGTATCGCGCCTTGACGCATAATCAGCGCGAAAACGTCCTTACGATGCGCGCCGAGCGCTATTCGGATGCCAATCTCGCGCGTGCGACATGCAACCACGTACGCTTTCACGCCGTAAACGCCGACGACTGCAAGGAAAAGTGCGATCGCCCCGAAGGCGCCGAAGAGGGTTGCACCCAACCTAATGATCCAAAGGCTGACGCTTCTTTCCATCAGATCAACCCACGGTGCCATGATCAGAAGCGGCAGATTCGGATCCATCTGGCGCAGGGTTGAGCGCAGGGTCGGGATCATCCCGGCTACCTTTTGTCGATCCAGAGTGTTGAATCGAACGTGCAGGACCACGTCGCCGCTATAACCCTGCGCGAACGGAACAAACAATCGCGTGCGCGGAGTGTCGTTTTGCACATCGTGGCGATGTGCACCGACAACTCCAATGATTTCCATGTCGTTAGGCGAACCGTCCTTCGGTGGAATGGTGTAGCGAACATGCTGGCCGACCGCGTCCTCGTTTGGAAAAAGTTTCTTCGCCATTTCTTCGTCGATGATGGCAACGCGCCGTCCGTCCCTGTCCTGGCATTCGGCCTCCGTGAAATCGCGACCACGCAAAATCTTCACACCGATCGCGTCGAAGTATCCCGGCGTGCTCGCGGTATAGAGAGCGGTTGCACCGGGATCAGGCGCTTTCGGATCGTTCGACAATGTTGCGCGCGTTGGCATAATCCGACGCGAGCTGGTAAAATTGTTGTAAGGCAACATTGTTGCGACTCCTACCGCGGTAACTCCGGGCAATTCACGTGCGCGTTGCGCAATCTTGAATATGTCGCGTCGCGCATCCGCCGGTTCCTGCTTCACCAGCGTAAAGTCCATTTCGGCGATTAAGTCGCCGGCAGCGACGAAACCGGGATTCAATCCCGCGGCTTTCAGTGCGCCGCGGAAAAATAACCCAGCGGCAAACAGCAACATCAGCGAGAGCGCGATTTGTGCCATAACCAGGATATGGCGCGGCGCGAACAAACGATTGAATCGGCCAATGCGCGCAGGCTCGCCGACTTGTTGTTTCAAGTCGTTAACCAAGTCGGTACGCGTCGCTTTGACGGCGGGGCCGAGGCCGAACAGGACCGTGGCGAGGAGACAAAACAGAAACGTCACTGCGAGCACGGCTGCATCCGGCGAAAGATCGACGATGAACGAAAAGTTTACGTTGTTGAGCAAAGTGGTCAGCGAATGGAGCAGAAGATTGTCGCACCAGATACTGAATATGAGACCGACTACCCCGCCACTAATCGCGAGCAAGAGACCTTCGCAGAGTAATTGCCTGATGATTCGCCAGCGCGACGCGCCGAGCGCGATGCGCAAGGCAATCTCTTTCGAACGCGCAGTACCCCGAGCGAGCATCATGTTCGCCAGGTTGAGGCATGCGATAAGCAGGACCGCGCCGGCCATCGCCATTAGCAACGTGCCAATCAACGTG
>QHPC01000319.1 GCA_003218915.1 Verrucomicrobiota bacterium | reverse complement strand
GACCATGGCAAAGGGAAGGCGCTGGCGAGGTTGGAAATAGTGAGAGCAGCGTCTTTTGGTTGCGGACCTGTCCAAGGACTTTCACTTCGTGCGGAATTACGTGACGCTGTCGCGTATTTTTCGATACTCAATTTCCGAATCGGTGATTCGGATTTTCCGACTGGCGATTTCCCAGGCGGCGTCTGCGATCTTACCGGGAGGACGGGCAATTTACGCGACAGTGTCGCGTGAATTGATTCCGTAGGATAACTGAGAAAAAAAGAACGGAATCGCTGGAGATTATCGACACCAAATCCACGTCCGAATCGCGCCGTCAAATCATGGGAAAGCTTGGAAAGAATCTGTTCACCATAGCCGGCGCGTGCCGCACCGTGTTGCTCGAATTCCACCATGCGCCGCCCGATCTCCCAGTAAGTGGCCGTCATCAGTGCATTGATGGTACGCGCCGCGGTGTGCCGGGCCGCCTCGAGCGACTCGGCAATGCCACCGATCAAGCCGCCATATTCCGCAGACCGTCTCAGCGAAATCGTTTTCTGGTGAGGCTTCTTCATCCTGCGAGAGTCACGTTGAGTTCATCCATTGTTGAGACGACGTGCGAGCGATCTGATTATTCCTCGATTGCGCCACTTATTTCTCGCAGGTGTTCCCGAAAGGTATAATTGGGATCGATTGCTCGCTTCTCCAGATATCGCGCAAAATCCAATTGTTCCCGCAGCGAGTGCCCGCTTTTGATCGCGTTCGCCTGACGCCGTTCGCGTTCCCAGATATCGTGCGCAACGCGAAACACGTCGTCGATACGCTCTGCACCGACAAAAACGCAACCATCGTCATCGGCGAAGACGACGTCGCCAGGTTCGACCAGAAAATTACCAAACCGCGCGGAGCGTAGTGCCAAAGAATCACGAGGATCGAGCCGTTGCGGACCGGACGGACACGTTCCATAGCTGAAAATTGGCAGAGGAATCTGTTGGAGCTCCGGCGTATCGCGATGCGCGCCCCAGACTATGATCCCAGCTAAACCGCAGTGTTCAGCCTCGAGCGCGGTTAAATCGCCGATGCAACCCTCGTCCAGGAGACCGCCGTTATCGATTACCAGAACATTGCCCGGTTGCGAGTTTTGCATCGCTTCCAGAAAAACATCGACGCTCCCATAATGTCTCACCGGCAGCGCCGGCCCAGCGAAACGTTGATTGGGCGTCACTGGGCGAATGCCAGGCGGACTGATTCGGAGCGCAATTTTCAAACGCAGAGCGGCATCGGCAATGAGCGGAGTAGAAAGCTCAGCAAAAGCGCGAGATAACGATTTCGCTTTCATGCAGCGACCTTGCTCGTATTCGCTTCGCTTTGCAAAGAAAGGCAGCCGCAAAAAGTATGAAGCAGCAAAAATTAGAATTAAGAAGGGAAAGCTGCTGAAACGAGGTGTTATCTTTCGGCATGAGTCAGCGGATTCGAGGCGTGCTGGCGCCGGTCGTTACGGCGTTCAAGACCGATCTCGCGCCTGATAGCGGACGGTTCATCGCGCATTGTAAGTGGCTGTTGTCCCAGAACTGCGGGCTTGCCGTGTTCGGCACAAACAGCGAGGCGAACTCGCTGTCGGTGGAAGAGCGCTCGATGTTGCTCGACGAGCTGGTCGCGGCCGGGGTCGATCCGTCGCGCATGATGCCGGGAACCGGTTGCTGTTCGATCATGGAAACGGTCAAGCTCACCAAGCAAGCTGTCGGAAACGGTTGCGCGGGCGTGCTGATGTTGCCGCCTTTCTATTACAAAGATGTCAGCGAAGAAGGTCTCTACCGCTATTTCAGCGAGGTCGTGCAGCGCGTCGGTGATGCGCGATTGAAAATTTATCTCTACCACATTCCGCCGGTCGCGGTTGTTGGCATTACACCCAAGTTGGTCGAGCGCCTGCTTGCGGCTTATCCGGATGCAATCGCCGGGATGAAAGACAGCTCGGGCGATTGGAATAATACCAAGACGTTTCTCGACGCGTTTTCGGTCCGAGCTCGCCATGAGACGAGCTCGAAATCCCAAACTCCAAGCTCCAAATCCCAGGGAAGCTCCAAAATCCAACATCCAAAAGATAAGGAAACTAGTTTTGATGTTTTTGTTGGCAGCGAATCGTTCCTGCTCGCCAATATGCGGAACGGCGGGGTCGGTACCATTGCCGCGACCGCGAATGTCAACCCGGCTGCTATTTATGAGTTGTACGCTGCTTGCACCGAACAACTGAAATTCGAGAATCCGCCTTCGCGTAAAGCTACGGCGAGTCAAGAGGCTACGGCGCGACTAGACCTAGAAGGTCTGCAGGCAAAATTGAATGTCGTGCGTGAGGTGTTTAGTAGCAGAAAGTTTCCGTCCATGATCGCGGCGTTGAAACAGGCCATT
>QHPC01000138.1 GCA_003218915.1 Verrucomicrobiota bacterium | reverse complement strand
TCGGTATCATGCTATTTCAGCGCGCGCAGAGCATTGGGCGAGAATCGAAAGTGCGGAAATCAGTTGAGCGCCTTTAGAGGACGAGCCACTTTCGTTCTGCGTTGAGTAGAAATCAGATGACCAGCTCTCTCATTTGTCGCCTGCTTTGCGGAGTCGCCGTTGTCTCCCCAGCCACTCCAGTCCAGTCAACCGATTCGCCTCCTACCCCGGAGATGGCCCGACTTGCCAAAGTGTTCACCGGGGATTGGAACACAGTGGAGATCGTGCAGCATGGTAAGCCTGTCCCTGATGGTTCAGGTCGCCATGGAACGGTGCACGTCAGGCTCACTGGCGGCGGGACCGCGCTAGTGTCTGAGGGCCATTCTGTTGGAACTGTCGGCGGCGAGCTTCAGTGGCTCATCACGATCTGGTGGGATTCCGGTGCGAAATGCTATCGCTTTCTCACCTGCTTCAGGACGCCAACTGATGCGGGGTGCGAGCTGCGTGGCACCGCGCACTGGGCTGGCGACACATTCGTGAACGACTACGAGGAGGTTACCAACGGCAAACGGACTAAGGCGCAAGATCTCTGGACGGACATTACACCTAACTCGCACACGTTGACTGAATCACGTGGCATCGGGAACGGCGTGATGAAACCGTATGTCATCTCCCATAGCACGCGACAGTGAATCAGTTAAGAGTTACCAAGGTTTACATGGCGTGTCGCCTCAGCTCCGTTAGTTAGGTGACAATGAACAAACTATCACTTGGGGTCTTCGCGCTACACCTCGCATCGTTTGCGCTGAGGCCGCGAAGCCGGAGATCAATCCCTCGCACATTGATGTCTACGTCACGTCCTACTACAACTCGAAAGGTCCGGAGATCAGCGTTGGTCGGTTTAGTTCGGGCCTGGCGTCCTCGAAAGAGGACGAGTTTCTTACTACGATCGCCGAGATGAAGAAAGATTGGAATCGGCTCACTTTCCCTGAGCTCTACGTCGGCGCGATCCGGCTGTACGACCTGGGTTATCGAAAGGAATCGGTTTACTGGTTTTATTCTGCCCAGTATCGCGGCCGACAGTTTGGCGTTCTCCTGGACCAGACCAAGATGGGAACCATCGGTAGCCCTGGGTTTGAGCTGTTCCATGCCCAGAATGCTTTTTATCAGCTCGTGGGGCCTTACATTAATGGTTACGCCTTCGGCGATATGGATGGCCTCGCGAAGATCGTGGAAAGAGTCCAGAAAGAAGGCCGCCGCATACCTGATCTACAGGCTGCATATCCCGGCGTCACATTCAAAAATAAGAGCGAATGGTCGCCCGCTAACACTGACCTCGCTGATGGTATGAACCAGCTTGTATCGATGCTAAAAGAGAAGAAGGACGAGATAAGACGCCAGCGTGTCGAGCGCGGCCTGGAGGAGAAATTCTCGAAACTAACAAGCAAGGAGCTACCCAGTCGTTAGAGCCAGCGGCTGGGCGATGTATAAGAATGTTAAGGGTTGAGAGATGATACTTGAGAGTAAAATGAAGCTCGCTGCAGCTTACCCGCTGCGCTGGGGCAGCGATGAGTGAGTTTGATTTTTATGAGAGAGTTGTCGAGGTTGCGAAAGCTCGCTGCCGCCGCGGTAGCTGAGCGTTGGCGCTAGAGGTTTCGAGCACGTGAGTGACAGGAGAACAAGGGAGGACGATGAATTCAGAAGGCAGATCACGGCCCCTTGCGCTCGTCACCGGCGCTAGAGGGCAAAAGGGCATCGGTGCCGCGATCGCGCTAAGCCTTGCGAGAGATGGTTGGGATGTAGCGACGACCTTCTGGCGGGCCTACGACGAAACCATGCCGTGGGGCAGTAATCCTGCTGACGCCCATTGGCTGCGCGGTGAGCTCGTTGCACTTGGCGCCAAGACCGCTTCGGTCGAGGCCGATCTGAGCCTTGTCGAGACCCCCGCTTACATCTTCGACACGGTTGAGCGGGCGATTGGCCCAGTCACAGCCCTCGTGCTTTCTCATTGCCACTCGGTGGACAGTGACATCGTTAGTACGACAATTACAGGCTTCGACCTGCACTTCGCCGTGAATGCGGGGGCAAGCTGGCTGCTCGTGCGCGAGTTCGGTCGGCGGTTCCGAGGGGTGCACGGCCGCGGTCGAATCGTCGCGCTCACCAGCGATCACGTGGCCTACAATCTGCCGTACGGTGCAAGCAAAGGAGCATTGGACCGCATCGCCCTCGCGGCGGGTCGGGAGTTTCGCGAGCTTGGTATCACAGCGAACGTGGTGAATCCCGGCGCGACCGACACAGGTTGGATGACCCCTAATCAGATGGCCGAGTTCAGCCGCTGGACTGCCGGGGGGCGTGTAGGCTTGCCGGAAGATTGCGCCAACCTTGTGCGCTTCCTGTGCTCGGCCGAGGGAGGCTGGATCAACGGCCAACTCCTATACAGTAATGGAGGTTGGGATGAGCACTAGTTTCCCATTCATCCCTATACTCTTCGCGGTAGTGCTCCTGCCGTGTCTGGCTTCTGCCAAGCGTGCCGTTCCGACGAAGGTCGAGCCAGTGATTTATGAGGGCGTACGATATGTCGCGCCAAATGACGATGGTCGTCGTGGATACATCGAAGCATGGGATGTCCGGACTAGCAGAAAACTTTGGGAATTGACGGTCTTTACTAACCGTATTGATCCAAAGCTGGAGGAAGACATTCAGTGGGTTTTTATTAGCGAACTGAGTCTTCGCGATGGCACTCTTATCGTGAAATCCGAGCGTAGCACCACGTACCAGGTTGACCTAAGAACGAAAGCGATCACGGAGTCCGATGCCACGCGGTCATCAGCGCCGGGCGAGACTGCGCATCTGCATGGCATTCCTGAGCTCATCGATAGAGCCATCACGAATGGATCGCTCACGAAGAACTACGATGTATCTTTCCATATGAACCCATTCTATCTCCGCGGAGATTTCAACGGCGACGGAAATATGGACGTCGCTGTCTTAGTGAAGCAACGCTCAACCGGGAAGATTGGGATAGCGATCATTAACGGTGCATCCGACAAGATAACAATTCTCGGCGCAGGGACTGCTATTGGCAACGGCGGTGATGACCTCGATTGGATGGATTCCTGGGAGATCTACTCAAAGGACCGAATGGCTAATGGAACAAGTGTCCCGAAGCTACGTGGCGATGCGCTTCTTGTGAGCAGGAGCGAGGCGGCCAGCGCGCTGATCTATTGGAACGGCAAACGCTACGTCTGGTTGCAGCAGGGCGATTAGCGACGGCTGGTATTGAGATGCCGGCGTGGCGTTCTCGTAAACTTATGACACAATGGCTACCGACATGATTCGTTGCGTCCACCTAAAGACCGGGCCCGATGTTGGCACATCGCACCACACGTGGAGTATGTGATCACTCTGTCGGGTACAATCGAATTTACGACTCGCGAAGGTGAGACATTTGAGTTGCGTCCAGGTGAGGTATTGCTGGCTGCCGATACAAGCGGCACCGGTCATCGATGGCGACTCATCGATGATCAGCCCAGGCGACATCTTTACGTTGAGTTGCGCTTAACCAGTTAAAGCAGCCAGAGAGCTGATCTATTAGGACCGCCAAACGCTACATCTGGTTACGGCAAGGCTACTAAGAATGGCTAGCGCGGAGTTTTGGGCAGCTCAACGCGTAATCAAGACGTAACCGGTCCCCTGCTCTTTCGTTCGCTCGCTCAATTTCAACTGATTGGGAGTAGCACCACTAAGCTGTGGCATAAGAGCTCTAGCTTTCTCGGTAGAGGCTACAAGCGCGTCGAGATTTCCAGCGTTCCATTCAACGACCGCGCGATCTGGCTCGATGTAGTGCGTTTTTTGCAAATAGAGCAGGAGCCCTTCGTCCTTGGCAGAAACGACTTCATAACGCCAGTGACGCGTTTCTGCTTCGCGGTGAACGTCGCGCGCAAAGATAGCCAGAGCGTCACGATGGTCACGATAGCCGGTAACTACCTTCCACGTTGCGTAGCCGCCAGTGAAGAAGATCGCGAGGATTAGGGCACCAGCGGTCCATCGAAAGATATGCGCCGCGTAATTTTCTGCAGTCACCGGCCTGCCTGCCTCGCCGTAGTCTGCCGAAGGCGGGTGGCCGGTCAGATCCGTATCTACGCTCGTTGAAACACAGCTCACAGAGCCGTGGCTACAGGGCCACCGATTCCCGATCTGTGCCGCCAAAAGCAAACAAAGTGGTGGAATGACCGGAAAGATTCTGTCGACGCGCTTGGACGGAATGAGTGACATCACGATCAAGCCACCGATGCTCCAGCAAAGCAGCCAGAAAGTCCCCGGCTGCATTTCGCGAAACGCAGCACTAATTCTCCATCGGCGCGACGACAGATCGAAAATTGCAATCGCGATGAGAAGGATGCTCCACGGAGCAAATTTTTGAAGCAGATGCGGCAGATAAAAATAAAGCGGCTGTGCTCGATGAATTGTTTCGCCAAAACGTCCCAAAAATTCGCGCATGACCACTTCATCAAAGAAGCCGGGCTGAAACAAGATGCCGCCCGTAACCCATAGCAGAAAGACAGCCAGCGATGCGATCCATGGCCACCAGCCAGACCAGGCGCTCGCACGCGTTTGCGATCGTGGATGCTGGCCGGCCTCGGCTGCAACCTCGCTGCGGCGTGAGGCGTATCGCCTGCGCCACAACTCAAACAATAGAATACCGGGAAGCAAAAAGGCGTAAACAATTGGGCCTTTGATTAACATTGCGGCTGTTAGAAGCGCGAAGAGGTAAACTCGATTGCGCAGGGTCCATTCGTGCTGTCTCTGGATTTTTTGCCAGATCAGAAGGCCAATAAGAAAGATCACAAAGGCTAGTGGCATATCCGTGCGCACGAGTGTCGCCAGGCGCGGACTCAGCAGATTTAATCCAAAGGCACTTAACGCCACGAGACCCGCAATTGATCCATACGCCGAGCTGGCAACGCGAAACAACAAGATCGCCAACGCAATCGCAGCCAACAGCGATGGCAGCCGCCAAGCCACCTCCCATGACCTGGTTATTCCAAAGAGACCAGCCGAAATCCATCCCACCAGTGGCGGCTTGGTTGCCACGCGTTCGTGTGGAGTCTGCTGATAGAACCAGTGACCTTCCTTGATCATCTCAAAGGAAGTGAATGCTTGCTTTGCCTGATCGTAGTCATCGAGCTGCCACGGCAAATTGCCGATCGCAAACAGAAGGACGATGAGCGCCGTGATAACCCAGAACGTTCGGCGATCTTCTAGCAGGCTTTTTGTCATGTCGAGCGGAGTCGAGACATCTCTAATTCTAATGTCCAGAGATTTGATTCGCTCATTTCCCATTCGCTCAACCTCCGGTCCCCCCGTCTATGTCGCGGCTTCCCCAGCCGCTCCATTCTCGACTTCGCTCGGAATGACAGTCAGGGCGGGCAATGTCCACTGTGCTTCAATCGTGCCATAGAATTGCGCGCACCGGCGCGCCATCACCGCCGGCGATTTTTAGGGGTAATGCCGCCAAATGATAAAGACCGGGAGCGACATTGCTCAGGTCGAGCGATTCAATAATCGCGACGCCAGCACGGGCCAGGGCGTGATGGTTCTGCAATGACTTCGAATCGATTTCATCTACGGAGGGCAGATCCAAGCCCAGCAGTCTGACGCCATTTTTTTGCAGCCACGCCGGGACGTCGGCTGCGATCACCGGAATTTTGTCGGGGAAAACAGTTGAGTCACTCCACCGACCGGTTTTTACAAGGAGCCGAGCGGTCGCCGCAATTTCTTCTGCAGACGGCCGGAGGTCCTCGATTGTGATCAGATGTTTCTCCTTCGCCTCTAGGAAAGCTTGCGCAAGATCGACGACGGTCGCGCGGCCCAGATAAGTCTCGAGCGGCGCTTTCTCAATTGATTCACCGTCCGTGTCGAAATGAAATCTAGCATCCGCGTGCGTTCCATTGTGCACACTCATGCTAATCGCGCCCAGATTTACGCTGTCGCCCTTCGTCTTCTCTCTTGTTAATCGAAAATGACAGGGCTGATCACCCGGCCATTCTGCCAGATCTTTTGAAAGCGTCCGTGATATATCCCAAATTTTCATGGCGTGATTAGTTAAATCGCGCTTCTAATCTCTTCAATAATTGCTCGCGCGGCTCCTTGGCTCGCTCCGCTGCCACCCAGTTTAGGGACGATCGCATCGAACTCAGAAATCATCCGCTCGCGCGCGTTTGCATCCTCAATCAACGGCTGCACGGCTTTGACAACCGCATTCGGTTTTGCGCGGTGCTGGATGAATTCAGGAACGACTTCCTTGTCTGCGAGCAAGTTGGGCATCCCAAGATATTTCACGTGTACCACGAGTCGCGCTGCCAGATAAGTTGGCCAGGCCACTTTATAAATCAGCACAAACGGCAACCGAAAATAAGCGGCTTCCAACGTGGCGCTGCCCGAGGCGACGATACCAGCCCATGCGCGCTGCATGGTTTCTGCAGCTCGACCAACCGTAATTTGAATGGTGCCACCAGCCTCCAGCGCGCGAGTTTGATTGGCAGGCTGCCGATGCCACAAGTGCTTGATTTCCTGAGCGAGTTGCTCGGATGCAGCTGCGATTTGAAAACGCAAATTCGAGTTGTGCTTTCGAAGCTCACGCGCGGTTTCCAGCATTACCGGAAAAATCTTTCGCACCTCGCGGGAACGACTGCCGGGGAAGAGTCCAATCAAATTTGAATCGCGCTCCGTATCAATCTTCCGAGCGCGTAATCTTTCGGTCATGGGATGACCAACAAACAACGCGCGCAAGCCAGCCTGGTTATAGAGATCGACTTCAAACGGAAAAATGCAGAGCACCAGATCGATAAAGTGCGCCATTCTCTTGATGCGTCCGCGGTTCCAAGCCCATACCTGAGGGCTGATGTAGTAAATCACCTTCTGTTGCCGCGCTTGTTTTCGCAGAGCGCGCGCGAGACGCAAATTGAAACCGGGATAATCAATGAGGACGACTGCGTCGGGTTTGCTCTCCCGAATTTCCTGGAGTGTTTCGTGAAACTGTTCTCGGAAATAACCATATTTCCTGAGCACCTCCCATAAACCAAGGACTGCCGCCTCGCTGATCCAATTTTTGAATTGTCCGCCACCGCGGATCCGTCCTATGGCGGACTCGCCGGCGACTTCTTTCATTTGCGGGCCGCCGCGCCCGACAAATTGGAGTTCGCCGTCCAACTCGCGCAGCGAACGCATTAATGCAGCGCCGTGATTGTCGGCGCTCACTTCACCGGCGACGAAATAAATGGTCTGAAATTTCATGTAGCCACCTCGCTGCGTCGAGGCGCTCCGCGGGCGTTGATCCACCCGACACGGCGGCACAGCGCCGTGGCTACAACGCCAGAATAGATCGCGACGGTCTTACCCACCGGGCGTGATTCGCTTGGTTATTTCGACTGCCAATTTCAGTGCCGCGGTCGCTTGAGAACCCGAAACCCGCGGCTCGCGCCCCGTGCTGGCACATTCAATGAACGAAGCGAGTTGAAGCCTCAGCGGTTCCTCACGTTCAATCTCGACCCTGTCGCGCGTGATGCGTCCCCCAACCCGTCGATAGATTTCGCCGCTTTGATTTTGGTAGTCGAGCGAGAGATATGCGTCCTCTTGAAATATCCGAATCTTGCGGAGCCGCTCGGGACTGATACGGCTAGAGGTAACATTGGCTACGCAACCGTCTTCAAAATGCAGCCGCGCATTGGCGATGTCTTCGCTCCGGCTAAGGACCGGCACGCCTACTGCGTCGATGCTCCACAGTGGCGAGCGCACAAAATGCAAAATGACTTCCAAGTCATGGATCATCAGATCCAGAACGACGCCAATATCGGGGCTCCGTTCGGTGTAAGGCGAGAGCCGATGCGCTTCAATGAACCTGGGATGGGTCAGATGCGTCTCGAGTGCACCTAAAACCGGATTGAACCGTTCCACGTGGCCGACTTGCAAAATGAGACCGCTGCGCGTGGCCAACTCTGCCAGCTCGGTAGCATTCGCCGTGTTATCGGTGATCGGTTTCTCGACCAGGACATGTTTGCCTTTGGCCAGCAGCGAGCGTGCAATCGCATAGTGTGTATTGGTCGGCGTCGCCACGGAAGCGGCATCGACCATCTCAATAAACTCGTCGAGCGATTTGGCAGGTGTCGCGCCAAACTTTGCGCCGATGGTGCGGCTCCTGAAAGGATCTACATCATACACCGCGGTGAACTCGGCCGACGGGATCTCCGCATACAGCCGCGCATGGTTGCTTCCGATATGACCAACCCCAACAACTCCGACGCGTAGGTCTTTCATTACCGCCCGCAGTCAACCCCGAAAGCTATCGGGGTCAACCCTGCGTGGCTCCAATGGGTCACATGAGTCTTATAAGTCTGCGCCTTGCGATAGATTACCTCGCGTAGTTTGTAAGAAACCATTCGTAAGTTTGAGCGATCCCGTCCTGCAGAGGAATCGACGGCTTCCACCCAAGGTCCAGCAGCTTGGTGACGTCCAAAAGTTTTCGCGGCGGGCCATCGGGTTTGCTTGCATCCCAGGTAAGTTCGCCGTCGAAACCAATTACGTCGCAGATCAATTCCGCCAGTTCGCGAATCGAGATGTCCTCGCCGCACCCGACATTGATGATTTCAGGTGAATCATATTGCTCCAACAGCAACACACACGCCGATGCAAGGTCGTCCACATGCAAGAATTCGCGGCGCGGCTTTCCGGAGCCCCATACGATCAACTCTGAATCCTTCCGCCCCTTAGCTTCATGCGCTTTGCGCAAGAGCGCAGCCAGTACGTGTGATGTTTCCAAATCGAAATTGTCGTTGGGGCCATAAAGATTTGTCGGCATCACCGAAATGAAATTCGCGCCATGTTGGCGAGCGTACGCCTGGCAAAGCTTGATCCCGGCGATCTTCGCAATCGCGTAAGCTTCGTTGGTTGGTTCCAGCGGCCCGCTTAGCAACGCTGTTTCCGGGATCGGTTGCGGCGCGAGCTTTGGGTAAATGCACGAGCTTCCAAGAAAGAGAAGTTTGCGTGCACCGTGCTCGTAGGCCGAACGAATGACGTTGTTCTGAATCCGCAAATTCTCGAGCAGAAACTCGACTGGAAAATCGTTGTTTGCCTTGATGCCGCCGACTTTTGCCGCCGCGAGAATGACGACAGCTGGCTTTTCTTCAGCAAAGAACTTCGCGACTGCGGATTCATCTCTGAGATCAAGTTTCGATCTGTCGCGAACAAGCAGGTTTGAGAAACCCTCCGATTCGAGCCGGCGAATGAGCGCACTGCCCACCATGCCGCGATGACCAGCAACGAAAATCTTCTCTGACTTGTCCAACATGAGCTATCCAGTTCGGTAGCATTTTCCTTTTTCGTCCGTTGCGCAATCCTAGCCTTTCACTACTCCGGCTTGCCGAAGGCGGCGGGGGACGTAATGGTATTAATCCGATGATCGCCAAGACGGAGCAGACATTTCAGTTCGACGCTATTGACGATGTTGTAAGCGACATCGCCAAGGGCCGCATTGTCATTGTGACGGACGATGCCGACCGCGAGAACGAAGGGGACCTGGTAATGGCCGCCGAAAAAGTCACCCCCGAAGCGATCAACTTCATGGCGACCCATGGGCGCGGCTTGATTTGCGCGCCCATTTCAAACGAGCGCGCGGAGCAACTCGGCTTGCAGCGCATGGTTGTGCGGAACCGGGAGAAACATAAAACCGATTTCACCGTTTCGGTGGATGCCGCGCGAGGTGTTACCACGGGTATCAGCGCTTATGATCGGGCGACAACCATTCTGGCAATCGCGAATCCGAAATCGTCTCCCGACGATCTCAACCAGCCGGGGCACGTATTTCCGCTGCGCGCGAAGGACGGAGGCGTGCTGCGACGGGCCGGGCACACCGAGGCCGCGGTGGATCTGGCAGGACTGGCCGGGCTACAACCGGCGGGAGTGCTTTGCGAGATTTTGCACGATGACGGTACCATGGCGCGGTTACCGGAATTGATGGAATTCCGCAAGAAGCATGGTCTGCGCATTTGCACGATCCAAAGTTTGATTGCGCATCGGCGCGTTCGCGAAAAACTGGTGGAGCTGGAGCAAATCGTGAAAATGCCGACTGACTACGGCGATTTCGATTTGCACCTGTATCGCTCGAAGCTCGACGGCCAGCATCACCTCGCCCTGGTCAAAGGCAGAATAGACAAAACCAAGCCGACGCTGGTCCGGGTGCGCAGTCAATGCCTGACTGGCGACGTGTTCAGTTCACGCAGGTGCGACTGTGGAAATCAATTGCACGCAGCGCTTCGGCAAATTCAGGAGGAAGGGAGCGGCGTCCTGGTCTATATGCGCCAGGAAGGGCGCGGTATTGGGCTCGCGGCAAAAATTCACGCTTACAAATTGCAGGAGCAAGGACTCGACACCGTGGAAGCAAACGCCAGACTCGGGTACCCCAGCGATCTGCGAGATTACGGGCTGGGCGCGCAAATCCTTTTCGATCTCGGGGTGCGTCAGTTCCGCTTTCTAACCAACAATCCGAAGAAGGTGGTCGGACTCGAAGGTTACGGCCTGGAAATGGTGGAGCAGGTGCCGATACGCAGCGAAGCCAATCCGCACAACGCAAAATATCTCGAGACCAAAAAGACGAAGCTGGGACACTTGCTGTAATTTCTAGATGTCGAAGTCGGTCCCACCTCGTCCGCATGTCGCTGCGGCAAAGCGTAGGTTCGCAATCGTGGCGAGTCAGTTTAACGCGCAATACGTACAAGGCTTGGTCGATCATGCGGAAGAGGAATTGGGCAGCCTTGTGTCGAGCGCGGCAATTTCAATTCATCGCGTACCGGGATCGTTCGAAATTCCTGTTGTGGTGCGCGAGTTAGCGCGAAAGAAAAAAGCCAATGCAATTATCGCTTGTGGCGTAATCATGCGCGGAGAAACAAACCACGCGAAAAGTCTCAGCCGTTCCGTGACTGATGCGCTTCAGCGTATTGCGGTTGATTATGGTGTTCCAGTGATCAATGTGGTGCTCAGTTTCGATAACGAGGGCCAGGCACGCGAGCGCTGTCTGGAAAATAGAATTAATCGCGGCACCGAGGCCGCGCGTGCGGCGGTGGAAATCGCCAGCGCCATGTCGAAACTTCGCAAGAAGTAATTTATGGGCAAAAGACGGCGAGCACGCGAAGCGGCGATCCAATACCATTTCTGGCGCGATCTCCAGCGCGGCGAGGGACCGGAGAAGATCGACGATTTTTGGGAATTCTGTCCGGCGACGCCACGAGTGCGCGAGTTTGCACAGCCGCTTATCGAGGGAATGGTCGAGCATCTACCGGAAATCGACGAACGAATTCGGCGTTACTGCGAGAATTATGAATTTCGCCGTATCTCAGCGGTTGATCGCAATGTCCTCCGCCTGGCGATCTATGAAATGCTTTACCGCGACGACATACCGCCAGTTGTCTCGATTAATGAAGCGATTGAGCTGGCAAAAACGTACGGTGGCGGCGAATCAGGCCGTTTCGTCAACGGTATTCTTGACCGCGTAAGAAAAGACTTGGACCGGCCCGCGCGCGAACCGGTGACCAAACGAGATTCGTGATCCGTTAAAGCGTTACGTCCGTACATCGATTCACGAATCTCGGATTCCGATTCACGAAATGAACTTTCTCCAATCCCTGGCCCAGCATTTCGCCGGTAAACCCATCGACTGGGACGAGCTCGAGGAATCGCTCATTCGCGCGGACCTCGGCGTGCCGATAACCACTCGCATCATCAATACACTGCAGGAACGGGAGGCCTGGTCATTAATGGGAATAAACGATGTTGTGAAAGTTGTACGCCAGGAAATTTCGCGCGTTTTACCAGCAGACTCTGCCGCCATCCGGCCTCTGACCGGCAAACCAAACGTGGTTTTACTACTAGGCGTAAACGGGACTGGCAAGACCACATCGACAGCGAAGCTGGCTCGTTATCTTCAGAAAGATGGCCATAGCGTTTTGCTGGCGGCGGCAGACACTTTTCGCGCCGCGGCGATCGAGCAGCTTGGCATTTGGGCAACAAGGCTGGGTGTCGACATGATTAAGGGACAATACAACGCCGATCCGGCCGCGCTTTGTTACGAAGCGTATCAGGTAGCTGCCAGGAGCAAGATTGAATTTCTACTGTGCGATACCGCCGGCCGCATGCACACGAAGAAGAATCTGATGGCCGAACTTGAAAAGGTGAAACGTGCTCTCGCCAAGCACGACCCCGACGCGCCGCATGAAACGTTGCTCGTGGTCGATGCGACGACTGGCGGCAACGCGCTCAGCCAGGCGCGCGAATTCCAAACCGCCATTGGACTGACGGGTGTTATCGTGACCAAACTCGACGGAAGCGGCAAAGGCGGCATCGTCGTCGCAATCCAGGATGAGCTTGGAATCCCAACGCGTTTCGCCGGCACTGGCGAACAACTGAATGATTTCGCGCCATTCGATCGGCGAAAGTACATCGAAGATTTATTGTGATCGCCGGGACCGCTGAAAGGCCGTCATCTTGAGCAAAGCCCGTTCGACTCGCATCGCTCGCTCAGCGTAAACTTCGCGAAGTCGAAAGATCCTCGCGGAATCAGCTTAAGGGATGCGCTGCGGGATTCCTCGACTTCGCTCGGGATGACAGCTTAAGTTCAACCGCCGTGAGCGAAGCAGTTGAAGAAGCAATCGTCCCGGAAGAGCCCGTTCCTCCCATCGTCGCGGGAGGATTGCGCGGTTTTATCGCGAAATTCACGGTGCTGAAGGGAGCTCAACGCGAGCTGTGGCTCACGTTCCTGATCAAGTTCTTCATCTATACCGCTTACTCGGTGACGAACAAGACGATGGTGCTATGGCTGTCGAAGGATCTTGGCTTTAGCGATCAAGCGGCGGGAGCACTGGTCGGCTGGGTTTGGGCACCGGCGATGACTGTGTTCACGTTGTTGTCCGGCTCGCTTACCGACGCGATCGGGCTGCGTCGCACCTTCTTCCTA
>QHPC01000345.1 GCA_003218915.1 Verrucomicrobiota bacterium | reverse complement strand
GCGATGGGCAACATCTGACTAAATCGGGAGCAGAGGACTTCACGCGCGTTGTGGCGGCGAATTTTGTGGAGCTTGCGCGAGCAGGCGAAATCAAGTGATCAACGATCAATGGCGACCGGTTTAACTTCGCATCCCATTCTCTGTTCGAATGTCTTTCGTTGAATTTCGTTTCCTCTGGTTTTTTCTGGTTGTGTTCGTCGTCTACTGGGCGATGCGCAATAACACCGCGCGAAAGGTATGGCTTCTCCTGTGCAGCTATGTTTTTTACGCGGCTTGGAATTGGAAGTTTACGTTCCTGGTCCTCGGGTCCACGACGGTGGACTACATCGTCGGACAAATGCTCGGACGCCGTGAAAGTCCGGCATGGCGGCGCTTCTGGATTGCCGCCAGCGTGTGCGTCAATCTCGGCGTCCTGGTTTTTTTCAAATACTTTAACTTTTTTATCTCATCGGCGTCCGGCTTGCTGGCCTGGCTCGGTTTACCGGCGAGCGTGAACACACTCAATATTATTCTGCCGGTCGGCATTAGTTTCTACACGTTTCACTCGATGAGCTACACGATCGACGTGTACCGCGGCAAGCAGCGCCCCATTTCGAGTTTTGTCGATCTCGCGTTGTTCGTGAGTTTTTTCCCGCCATTGGTAGCGGGGCCAATCGTCCGCGCCGTGTACTTTTTGCCGCAGCTGGTTTCGGCCAAGAAGTTTTCCAATGTCGATGTGCGCGGAGCGGTGATGTTATTCCTGGTGGGATTCATCAAGAAGGCCTGCATCGCCGATGGCGTTGCGCCGACTGTCGATCGCTACTTCGCTCATCCGGCGAACTTCACGGCAACGAGCGCGTGGATTGGCGTGCTGTTCTACGCAATCCAGATCTATTGCGACTTCTCTGGATACACAGATATGGCCATCGCGGCTGCCCGGCTACTGGGGTACCAATTGCCGAACAACTTCCAGTTTCCATACTTTGCCCGGAACGTCTCTGATTTCTGGCGACGCTGGCACATTAGTCTCTCAAGTTGGCTGCGCGATTACCTTTACATTCCGCTTGGCGGAAATCGCGGCTCGCGTGGGTTTGCTTACCGCAATGTCATGATCACGATGCTGCTCGGCGGCCTGTGGCACGGAGCTGCATGGACATTCGTTATCTGGGGCGCGTTACATGGAACCGCGCTCCTCATTCATCGCGAGTGGATCCGCCTTACCGAGGGTCTTAAGTGGGCAGCGCGGGCGATGCGCTGGCTTGCCTGGCCGATTACGATCTATGCGGTATGCGTTGCCTGGATCTTTTTCCGCGCGCATGACCTCAGTAGCGCGGGAACAATATTAAAGCAGTTCACCCTGTTTCACGGCGGTGGTAACGAACATTTCCACCGCTGGTTCCTTTTGCTGGTTGGCGCACTTGCCTTAATTCATTGGCTCAATTCTCGCCGGTCGTTTGCAGAATCATGGCGACGGTGGCCTGCCCCGGTTTTCGCAGCGGCTTATGGTTGCACTTTTGCGGCCGTCCTTTTATTTGTTCCGCCACACTACACACCCTTCATTTATTTTCAGTTCTAAGCTGTTAACCAGCAAACTTAAGAGATGAGAGAAAAATCGTCACCGCGCTACTTTGTCATCCCGAGTGTAACGAGGGATCTCACAAGTCACGCGAGATTTGCCACGCACCGGATAAGTCGAGAGGTTCCTCGCTTCGCTCGGAATGACAATCGAATCGCATGAGAAAGAAAATCGTTGCCGCTAATTGGAAGATGAACATGACGCAAGCCGAGTCCGCGCGATTTGTCGAGTCGATGCTGTTGGACCTGGGGGACATCACCGATGTGGAAGTGGTGATCGTCCCACCGTTCACCGCGATTGCAAAAGTGATGGAATCGCTCGGTAAAGCGCAGAACATTAAGGTGGGCGCGCAAAACATGTACTGGGAAAAGCGCGGCGCGTTTACCGGTGAGATTAGCGCTGCGCTGCTACGCGACTTGTTTGTGCATTACGTCGTGCTCGGGCACAGTGAACGCCGCAGCCTATTTGGTGAGACTGATGAGATAGTGAGTCGCAAGGTGCGCGCCGCGCATGAGGCAACGCTGCGGCCCATTGTTTGCGTTGGAGAAACGCTGGAGCAGCGAGACCGAGGTAACGTTGAAAAAATATTATCGATCCAGCTGCGTGGCAGTCTCGCTGGTTTGAGTCCAAAGGAATTGCAGGAAACGGTGATTGCGTATGAGCCGGT
>QHPC01000344.1 GCA_003218915.1 Verrucomicrobiota bacterium | reverse complement strand
GTACGTTGAAGCGCTTCGGAAGCGCCAATGATGGTGGATATTTGATGTGCGAAAATCTAATTGAGCCGCTCGATGGAGCGTACTCGTACGGCGTTGGCAGGAATGACGATTGGGGATGCGAGGTGTCGCGCCGGTATCATGTCCCGGTGCATCAGTACGATTGTTTTGATCCCGCGCGGCCAACCTGCGACGGAGGCACGTTCGTGTTTCACAACGAATGTGTCGGCGATCGGACCGGCGATAGGGGTTCGCATTTCTTCGACACGCTGGAAAATCAAATCAGGAAGAACGGCGACGCCGGCCGGCGTCTGACCATCAAAATGGACATTGAAGGCGCGGAATGGGATTCGCTCCTCGCGGTCCCTGACGAGCTGCTGGCGTCGATTCCCCAGATTGCGATGGAGATGCACGGCTTCGATAACCCGAAGATTGTGGAGGTGCTCCAGAAACTGAAACGGCACTTCTATCTCGTGAATCTCCACTTCAACAACTGGTCGTGCACGCACAAGGCCGCGCCGCTGCCCGCGTGGGCGTATCAGACGCACTGGGTGAACAAGCGCATCGGCGTTCGCGATCCCGCGGCGCCATTTCCCGCACCGACGAGCCCGCTAAACGCCCCTGACTCGCCGACGTGGCCTGATTGTCAGTTGCGCACTCCCAGGCCGCGGCCCTTAGACAAAGGGGAACGCGTTGCCGAGAAACAACATTGAAAGTCAGCGCGCTTTCCGGCTATCAAGATAGCGATGGAATATTTTCGGCACCTCATGGAAGTGGTCGGGACCAGCGTGGATGGCGTGGGTGTATTCATTGTGGCGGCCGGCATGGTGGCCGCCACCGTCCGACTTGTCTCGCGCCTGCGGGACCGCGCCCATCGGTCGGGCAGTTATTATTCGCTTTACCGGCAGGATGTAGGGCGCGCGATCCTGCTTGGCCTCGAGTTTCTCATTGCTGGCGACATCATTCGGACCGTCGTCGTCGCCCCAACGCTGCAAAACGTAATCGTCCTAGGAATGATCGTGCTTATCCGCACATTCCTGAGTTTGTCACTTCAATTGGAAATCGAAGGAAAATTGCCATGGCGGCGCGAGGTGGTGCAGGAAGATCGGAATTGATAAAACTGATTCACGCGTATGAGAGTTCGCAACCGACGGGCATCGCCTTCGAATGCAACTCGGTACGCTTGCTCACTCGCATCGTTTACAACTCGCGTCGCGTTGGCGCTCGTTCTCTAAAATTCATCGAGCGCGGGTCGCGGTCAGGCGAAAAACCATTATGCCGCCAATTGTAAACAACACAGCACTGTATCCGAATGCTAGAGCAATACCGGCGGCAGACCAGAGCAGGCCGACCACAAGACTTGAAACGAAATCGCCAACACCGTTCACCGTTGCGAGTGTTCCGAACGCCATGCCGTGTTGTTCTTCGGTAACGAGTTCGGCGCAGAAGGAATCCTCCAGTGTTTCTTCCACAGCGACGTAAATGCCGCCGATGATAAATACGAGTGTCAGGGTCCAGACGGTCGTGGGAAGCAGAATAATGGCGAGCGCCATGAGCGCGGCGACGAAGTAGCCGGCAGCGAGCAATCGTCCCTTGTTAAATCGGTCTGCCAACCAGCCTGCAAACATCGAGAACGAAGCGTAAAGGATGTTGTGCACCACATAAAGGCCCGTTGCGATGCTCACAGCTTTCGCCGCGCCGAGAGATGGCGTCAGTTTCTCCGTCGCGAACAAAATCAACATTGTGTGCGCGAAATCTCCCGCGCCGAAGAGCCCCACTGCGACGAGGAACTCGCGAAACCGGATCGGTAAAGCCCGGAGACTTTCCCCAAACGAGATGTGTGACACAGGTGTTCTATCCTTTTCCTTTACGACAAACGCTATCAATGCAACGGCCGCGAGCCCTGGCACGAGCGTGAGCGCGAACAAAGTCGGGTAATGCTGATTAAGTGCTGCTAGCAGGAAGAACGCAGTGGCCGGCCCAACGATTGCGCCCAGCGTGTCCATCATGCGCTCGAAGCCGAATGCGCGGCCATACGTTTCTTTGGTGACAGAGCCGGCGAGGAGCGCCTTGCGGACGGGCGTGCGCACGCCTCGCCCAAACCATGCAAACGCACGGGCGAGCAATACGTGCCACGGGCTCGTCGCCAGACCAAACGCCGCTGTGCCTGCTGCCGTAACAAGGTACCCAGCTACGGCAATCGGCTTTCGCTGCCGAAGCCGGTCAGTGTAAAATCCTGACGCCATCTTGGCGAAACTTGAGAGTCCGTCTGAAATTCCTTCAATTAACCCGAGCCAGGCTGCGGCGACGCCCATCGTCGCCAGAAATGCAGGCATCAGAGTCGTCGCGATTTCGTGCGACCAATCGCTGAACAGACTCGCCAAACCGATGCCGAGAACCGTTCGGTTGAGCCAAGCAGCGGGTTTGGCAGAACCTCGGCTCATGGGTTTTGAAGGTTCGTGTTTTCCATGAACGCACATAGCGGCCAATCAGTAATTACCCAATAAGAAAGTAGCAGCACGCCGGCACTAACCCGAGCAGCGATGCGATCAATGCGTCATTTGACGAGACAGCACGAGGACGATGGCGGGCGAACTAACAGAATCAGTCGACCATCCGCGACTCAGCGTGTTAAAAAATTAGGCTGTCAAGTAGTACCCAATCGTTTCCATCGCGTCAGCGTGT
>QHPC01000343.1 GCA_003218915.1 Verrucomicrobiota bacterium | reverse complement strand
AGATCGCCCCATTGGGAAGTCAGGGCGTTTACTGCCGCGTGGCGTCGTTCCTTCGTTTGTTCTCGAATCTGGACGGCGAGATAAATGAGAGAAGGGATTCCGACGCACACCGCGGCTAGTTGCCCAATCGCAGCCAGCATCTCCCAGTTCATATGCTACTGGGCAGCAGTTCCGCGGGGTGTGATGCCGAGCGCTTTTTCAATCGCCGCAGGGTCGTACACTTTTCCGCCTTTGATTACCGTGGTGATCTTATTGATGTCCTGGATGTTCTTCGTCGGATCGCCATCCACGAGAATCATGTCAGCCAGTTTTCCCGGAGCAATGACACCGCGGTCTTTGTCCACACCCATTACCAGAGCAGGCGTCCATGTTGCCATGCGCAGAACGTCAGATGGCGTGATACCAGCGCGCGCATAAAGTTCAAGCTCATGATGGAGAGTATAACCGGCCAGCGCATCGGTTCCGGGGATAATGGTCACGGCCGCATCGTGAAGTGCTTTGAGTAAGCGCAACATCGCCGGGAACGCGTCGTGATAAGCCGCCTGTTTGTCTGGCGGAACTTCCAGCGCGCCGCTCCGCATCGCGCGCCGCACCTGCGGCGGAAAACGAGGCACAATTTCTTCCAGCCCAGGCGTGATCGCGCTTGGATTGCCGCAAAAGAGACCTTCGAAGACGCTTATCGTCGGATCGAGCACGGTGTGATGCTGGCCGAGAAAATTGATGAAGTCGCGCACTTCGGGTTTGTCCGGAGTAAATTCGCCGGCACGTTCGGCGACTTTGATGAAGCGATCTCGGTTTCGTGTCTCTTTCACTTCGGGAAACAGGAAGTTGAGCACGATAAAATTGAGATGCTGAATTTCGTCAGCGCCGCCTTCGACGAATTGTCGCGCTGACATAAACGCGGGCACGTGTCCGCTTACGCGCAACCCCCGCGCATGCGCATGATCGGCGATGATGGGAACCAGCTCCGGTTTGATTGAAGAATAAATCTTAATTTGGGCGTAACCGTGGTCGGCATACCAATCGACGTCCTGAATCGCCTGCTCTGCTGTGTCGACCCGCATTTTGGTGGGACCCGCAAATTCTCCAGTGCCATCGATAATTCCCGCTTTCAGAACACGCGGCCCGAGCTCGCTGCCGTTATCAAAGCGCGCGACGCGTTCGAGAAACGTATCGGTGTCGTTCGCCATATCGCGCGCGCTGGTTACACCGTTCGCGAGGTCGAGTGCGCCATCGTTGTCGCTGAAATGCTGGTGATTGTCCCACAATCCCGGCATCAGGAAGCGGCCCTTCGCATCGATCACCTCCGCGTTCGCATTTGATTTAACACCGGCGTCCGGTCCGACTCGGACAATGCGTTCTCCGTTCACCACGACGCTCGTTGCCGGGGTGACGCTGAGATCGCGTGAATCGAACAATCGCGCGTTGCGAATGACCAGATCGCCACGCGGAACGTGCGCGAGGGCGCGAGCAATGCGCTCCGACCACGCGGCATCGGTTTTTTGTTGCGCCTCGCGCAATCGCGGGATTGAAGACTCCAACCCATTCGGCACGACCGAAAACCAGGACGACACGGATGCGGGTGTGCCGTTATGATCTAACCAGATCGGTTGCGGCGAAAATCCGAGACCGGTGATGCGGTATTGGGTGAACTCGGTACTGCCGGAACCTACCTTACCAGTCTGTTCAATTGTTGCCTCGCCGGCAGGTAGGAGGGGCAGTTTGTGGTTCGGTGCCTTCAACAACGCGCGCGCCAGAACACCGAAAAGTCCCGGCGGCGCATTCATCGGCAGATAGAAAGCTTCGCCGGAGACGGCTTGTTCGCCTTGTTCGCTGCGATTTTTCCAGCTCGCCTGACCGTTCTTTATTTCGAAATGTTCTTCGACAGGCGCCTTCATGTAATCGTTGCCGTGGCCGTCGTACTCGATTGGCACACCGGAGCTATCGAGTTTCCAAGTTGCGGTGATGTGATCGCCGCGACCACGATCATTGTACGAATATTCAGCGCGAAACGTACCGTCAGCCTGAGCTTCGAGCGTCTGCGTGCCAGCCGGGTTACCCTGAATAAGGATTTTGTCGGTGCGATGCCTGACCGACAGCTGCCCGCTTGTGGATCGCAATAATTGGTAGGCGAGCAGACCAAACGCAATAACAGCAACGCCAACAACAAGCGCGGCAAATTTCCGTTTGCTCCAGTAAGGAAGAACTTCGCTCGGGGTAATTTCTGCCGTTCGCTTCAGTCCTTCCGGCGTCATTTCGAAACACCACGAGATGATTAGGGCAAGAATAAAGCCGAGCGCGAGCAACACGACCAACGTCTTCATTATCCAAGCAGGCGCTTCGAACCTCAGCAAAAGAATCGAAGCCACTTGAATGAGCAGCCACGCGACGACCGCGTATACAAGCGCCACTTTGTCAACGTGGCGCCGCTTCAGCTCGACGAAGAATTTCGGAATACCCATTCGCATCTATTTGTTAGGTCCGATCTGCTCTGTTCCGGACAACAGTTGCTGAAAATCGGGACGATTCCAAATGGGATCCCAGACTGGATCAATCTTCAAACGAGCGATGGAAATCCGTTGGCCGGCCGGGATCGAGAGCAAATATCGGAGTCTTTTCACCGCTTGCTCCGGTGCGCCCGCACGCGCCTCGATCTGCGCGAGTCCTACCTGGAAAGAAGGACCGGACACCGCATCCCTCTCGACTGAAATCAAATCGGCGGCC
>QHPC01000342.1 GCA_003218915.1 Verrucomicrobiota bacterium | reverse complement strand
TTTGAACGCGTGTCACCCTCAGCCTGGAGTTTTCTGATCGGCGGCTATCAACCAGCCGAGCGCTGGCTGAAAGATAGAAAAGGCCACACGCTTTCCTACGATGACAAAGAAACATACTCTCGCATCATCGCCGCCCTTGGTGGAACTCGCCGTTTAATGAGTGAAATCGAGAAGACGATCCACAAACACGGCGGCTGGCCGCGGGCATTTAAATAGGCGGTCAGTGAAGGACCAAGACTTCGTACCTACGGTTTCACTGAGGCCCGCGACCGCGCACGGATGGCGAACAAGCACTCGCGACGCAATTGTGTCTTGCTTCGTTTCCTACATTTTGCAGAGGAAATAGGCTTCGGCCTTGAACATGGCCATCAGAATAGTCGCGTTAACAAAAGCCTTCCCAGGGGCAGGGTATGACAAAAATTCCTCTCGGTGCCATATGCTTGCTCATGCAGGTATTTCCTACCTTCGTGCTTGCGCTTCCGTTGTAGGAAGCCGTGAGGCTCTCGGGTGGAACGTTCATGTTGAGCTTCCGCTCATGCATCAGGCGATTGAATTGCTGCTGAAGGCTCACGCTGCGCGGGTGGACAGCGATTTCTCCCCGAAAGCTTACGGCCATCGAACGCTGTCCATCGTCAGAGACTATGCTGATCGTGTTCCTATATTTTTCCATCTCGTCAACGACGAGAATGCAACGGCTTTACTTACTGGGTTAGAAGCATCGTGGCTTTCAGTCCGCTACGCTGAAGCTGCTGTAGGATATGATGGTCCGGATTGGCAGATGGCCGAAGAAATTGCGATAAGGCTTGCTGACGAGTACTTTCGCGAAACAGGAGTTCGGCTTCTGGCGCACCATTCCAAGCCCATAGGTAAGAACGCGTAGCCCCAGGTCTCAGTCCCATGCCATCACGAGACATTCAAACTCATGAGTCAATTCAAGGTGCCGGTTTGATCTTTCGCTCTTCGACGTCCCTGCGGCTTGCCGGAAGTGCGCTCACTGTCGTTGCTCTTCTTTGGGCAACCGCTTTCGCTGTTGGTGCACGCGACGGTTCTAAAGATTGGATTGTGCTGAAAGATTGCCGACTTATTCCGAATCCGGCGAATGACGGCGACAGTTTTCACGTGAGCGCAGGCGAAAAGGAATACATCTTCCGCCTCTACTTGGTTGACGCGCCGGAAACGGGCGAAATGACTCCGGCGCGCCTGGTCGAACAGGCGAAATACTTTGCGATCACCGTGCCTCAGGCCATCGAAGTGGGCCAGGCGGCGAAAGAGTTCACGCGTGAGAAACTTTCGCAACCGTTCATCGCATTCACCCACATGTCGGATGCGCTGGGCCAGAGCAGGCTAGAGAGGTTTTACGCGTTCGTTCAGACTAAGGAAGGTGATTTGGGCGAGCAACTGGTTCGGAATGGATTAGCGCGAATTTATGGATACAAGGCCGCGCCGCCCGGCCTAACAAATTCACGAGTAGAACTTGAAAAGCTTCAGCAACTCGAGAACGCAGCCAAACAGGAGAAGATTGGAGCGTGGGGCGCCAGCATCGGTCGATTAAACGCAAGCCCAGCGAACCCAGGTCCGTTTAGTCATTTCGCTCCATACCAAAAGCCTCCAGGACCTGGAACGCCTCCAGCTTCACCCTCGTTTTTGTCCACGCCGAAATCGCGCGCGCCAACGGCATCCAGCCCCACACCTGAGCTGAACAGATCGCATCCAAAGGAAAAGACGCCACTCGGCAAGATCGACATCAACACGGCAACAGAGAAAGAACTGACGACGGTGCCAGGGATCGGACACGTAATGGCGGCTCGAATTATCGCCGCGCGACCATTTAGGAGTGCTGACGACCTCAAAAAAGTGAGCGGGATCGGCGACAAAAAATACGCCAAGATCCGGCCCTATTTTCAGTAAGGAAGACAATGTGCGGCGCGCGCCGTTGAACGCTGAATTTGCCCGAGAGCCATTGCAGCCGAGTACACCGCAAACCCAACGGCGAAAAATCCAAACTGGTCAGCATGCCAGACTCCGTTGGCTGCAGCCTTCATTGGGCCGGACTTATTGGCCTTCGGTAGCATTTTCCAGTTCTTTGTTATGTTTGTTGCTGTCCTGAATGGTCTTATCTACGCTCTTCCTGAGTTTTGTTCCGTCGTATCCCACGAGATCGGCAGCCTGGAGCGGCTTGGTTTTTTCACTCGATTCATTGTTGCCTTGAGAGTCGGGATTTGTGACGACAGTTTCCTTCTGACATCCCGATGAAACTAAAATCGCCGCGGAAATGATTACGAGGCACCTGAGGGGAAGCAGGACTTTCATAGGTTTAGCGAGGAATATGCGAATATTCATAAAAGGTCACGAGCATTTTCTCGCCTTCATTTTGCCAAAGGCAATTTGATCAAGGCGTTGGAAAAACGCGCCCGAAGAGATTCGAACTCCTAACCTTCTGATCCGTAGTCAGATGCTCTATCCAGTTGAGCTACGGGCGCCCCGAGAGTCAGCTAATTTGCTGGGGAAGGGCAGGACGGTCAAATAATGCCAAAGATTAAAAAATTTACGGCCACTTTTGAAATCAGAAACGATTTGCTTACGCAGCGTCA
>QHPC01000306.1 GCA_003218915.1 Verrucomicrobiota bacterium | reverse complement strand
GCCCAAAGGAAACGTTGAATTCAAGAAACGGCTGAAACGAGCCGTGGAGGAACTCGCTGAGGAAGAGGAATACCTTCAAGCCACATCCGTGCGATTGCATTCACCAGTATGGCGCGACCGGCGATACCGGTGGGCGACTTTGATGGACTCAGACGGGACCCTCTTAAGAGAGCGTACGGTCGTCTCAACGTCAGCAAACCAAAGCGAACCGACAGTCTTACTGATTGGTGTGATTATTCAGTCGGAGTTCTCAACATCTGGAACGAAACCAAACCCGCTTGGTAAAGCGGCTGTCGGGGCGACACCCCGCGGCGTCTGGGTTGATGTGTCTCAGGGGACGCGTCGGCGGATAGATCGACTGTTTGTCCTGTTTGTTCTGCCCGAAGCGAAGGCGTACCATCTAAGAAAATCTTTTCGGGCCACAGAGATGAATGTTCGAAACGCTTCGGAAGCCTTTCCTGATGTGGCAAGAATCATTGTGCCAAGAGGGATAAGCAAAACTGATCTGGTCTCTGAGCTTCGCAAGAAAACGCGACGATGGCTTACTGGAGCAGGCCGACCAGCCGGATGAGACATGGAGCCTGCTTACCTGATTCAGAAGCTCTGGAACTACTGCAACATCTTGCGGGATGATGGGCTCTCGTACGGCGATTACCTCGAGCAGCTAACGTTTCTCCTCTTCCTCAAAATGGCGGACGAACAGAGTCGTCCACCGTTCAACAAGAAGTCGCCCATCCCACAGAAGTATTCGTGGCCGGAGCTATTGAAGCGCGACGGCGATGAGCTGGAGATTCATTATCGACACACGCTCGAAGAACTCGGCAAAGAACCGGGATTGATCGGCGTAATCTTTCGCAAGGCGCAAAACAAAATCCAGGACCCGGCGAAGCTGCGCAGGTTGATCGCTGACCTGATCGATAAAGAAGAATGGTCGTCGCTCGACACCGACGTAAAAGGCGACGCCTACGAAGGGCTCCTGCAAAAGAACGCCGAGGACGTGAAAGGGGGCGCCGGGCAATACTTCACTCCGCGTCCACTCATTCGCGCAATCGTCGACGTGATGCACCCGCAACCTAATGAGACGATTTGCGATCCGGCATGTGGCACCGGCGGATTCCTTCTCATCGCGCACGAATTCATCCGGAATCACAACAAGCTTGATAAGAAACAGCTCACTTTTCTTAACACCGAGCAGCTACGCGGCGTCGAGCTGGTCGATAGCGTCGCGCGACTTTGCTGCATGAACCTCGTGCTTCACGGCATCGGGTCCGATGCCACGCACGTGCCGGTCATGGTGAAGGACGCGCTCGCCGGCAAACACGGCGAATACGAGATGGTGCTGACCAATCCGCCGTTCGGAAAGAAGAGCAGCGTCACGATCGTCAACGAAGCCGGCGACGAAGAGAAACAATCGCTCGTTGTTCATCGCGACGACTTCTGGGCCAGCACCAGCAACAAACAACTCAACTTCCTCCAGCACGTCTTCACCATCCTCAAGCAGCATGGCCGCGCCGCGATTGTCGTCCCGGACAACGTCCTCTTCGAAGGCGGCGCCGGCGAGAGCGTCCGCCGCGAGCTACTCAAACAAGCCGATGTTCACACATTGCTGCGTCTGCCCACGGGCATCTTCTACGCCCAAGGCGTTAAGGCGAACGTCCTCTTCTTCGACCGCAAACCCGCCGCCGAGAAACCGTGGACAACAAAGCTTTGGATTTACGATCTGCGCACCAACAAGCATTTCACGCTCAAAGAGAACACACTCAAACGCAGCGACCTCGACGACTTCGTGAATTGTTGGTTTGGTTGTAGCAGCGCTCCTGTGGAGCGCTCCGGACGCCTCTCACAGAGAGGCGGCTACAGCGGGAACCGCCACGAGCGAAAAGAATCCGAGCGATTCAAAAGTTTTACTTACGAAGAGCTAACCAAGCGCGACAAACTGAACCTGGATATCTTCTGGCTCAAAGATGAATCTCTCGAAGACAGCGCCAATCTCCCCGATCCCGATGTTATCGCCGCCGAGATCGTAGAAGACTTAGAAGCTGCGCTTTCGCAATTCGCTACAATCGCTGCAGATTTGAAAAAATAATCTATGCCCCTTTTCCAAATCACGAACGACTCTCTAGTTTCCATTGCGCAATCCGATCTTGATTCGGAAAAACGCCTTCAGGCGTTGGTCGAGAAAAGCTTAGGTCAGACCTTTAACTGTCGACTTGTTGCGTCGGAATTCTCGACTGGAGCAACTCACGCCGGCCGAATCGATACGCTTGCGCTATCGGAAGATAACAATCCGGTTATTATTGAATACAAAAAAGTCGAAGCATCTGATCTAATAAACCAGAGCTTGTTTTACGCCTCTTGGCTTGACGATCACCGTGGAAATTTCGAAATCGTTGCACGCCACTCAATTCCGAACGTGACGATCGATTGGTCAGATATTCGAGTGATTTGTCTCGCGCCGAATTATCGGAAGTACGACACGCATGCTGTATCGATGATGGGCGCGAACATTGAACTATGGAAATACCGGCTCTTCGCCAATTCGTGCCTCTATCTCGAAGAAGTTTATCGCAAAGCGCTGCGCGTGGCTCCCGGCGCAGCCGATGACCCGACTAAAGATCCAGTGATGGTTGCAGCCGGCAAGAAAGCAGCAA
>QHPC01000305.1 GCA_003218915.1 Verrucomicrobiota bacterium | reverse complement strand
ATTGCGTGAAGCGGCGCCCTATATCGACGACGAGGGATTCACTGCCCGGGTGTTACAACAGTTACCGGCACCTCGGCGCGCTCATGATCTGCTGCGTGCTGCTATTCTCCTGGGAATGACTTTGCTCGCGAGCGGGCTTGCCTACGTAGTTTCAGGCGGTGGTCGCTTTATCAGTATCACTCTTGAGCGTCTGGCGGCCTTGCCCGTGTTGTGGGTTTTTGTGCTTGCTCTCGCCAGCGGTCTTATGATCGCAGCTGTCGGCGCTGCAGCCGCGATATCCCAAGGCCGAGCCTCTTAAACCTGGCTTTCTGCGGACGTAAAGCGCGACGCCTGGCTCGCTACGCGGTAGAAAGTTGGCGTGCCTGTTGCACGTCGAACTCGATCTGCCTTGCCAATGCATCAAGATTTTCGAATTTCTGTTCTGGCCTGAGATAGCGGACAAAACGCACTTCGAGATCCTTGCCATAAATTTCGTTGTCAAAATCAAGCAAATGGATTTCGAGCACCCGCTCGGATTTGCCGCTGCTCACTGTCGGGCGGTGCCCGAGGTTCACCACGCCAGGATAGATTACTCCGTTCAGTATGGCCTGCGCGAAATAGACCCCATTGGGGGGAAATTGCTCACTATGAGCGCTCAGATTAGCTGTCGGGAACCCGATCTTTTTTCCGAGGTGATCCCCGCGGACCACCGTCCCGAGGATTGTATATTCGCGGCCAAGCATTTCGGCGGCCTTCGCGAGGTCACCTGCTTCAATGGCGTGACGAATCGCTGTACTACTGACGAGCTCGCCATTCCCGAGTGTAACTGCGGGAATTCCAACGACATTGAAGTCGAATTGCGCGCCCAGCTTCCTTAAAAGTGCAAGATTGCCGCGCCTGCCTTTTCCGAACGACCATTCATGTCCAACGCAGATTTCGCGCAGCGGTTTCGAATGTCTCACCAACTGCTGCACGAAATCTTCCGGCGTGGTGGCGGCAAAGGTCGTGTCGAACTTGATGACGAGCAGATGCTGCACCCCGAGGGCGCGAATCAATTTAATCTTGTGTTGGGTGGCGGTGAGCAGATGAGGTGCCTCCCTGGGTCGAAGCACTTTCATCGGGTGCGGGTTGAAGGTAACAACGACCGGAGTGCCGTTTGCCAACTGGGCGTGCTCGGCAGAAGTGGAAATGACAGCTTGATGGCCGCGATGCACACCGTCAAAAACGCCGATGGCGAGAAAGAGGGGGCCGCGTAGCCTCGATAACTCGGAGATGGATCGAAGCGTTTCCATCAAGAAAATGACGAATGACGAATGACGAATGACGAACGAAATCCGAACGGCGAATGACGAAAATGTTGGTCAGCAGGTTTTCGTGCTCCGTGCTTCGTCATTAATTCGTCATTCGTCATTCGAGCTTCGTCATTTTCTTTTAAGCTCCCCGCATACGCGACACGTCTGGGAGGCTGAGGAGCCTGCTCAAAATTTCCTCGCGTGGCGCATCTTTGATTTGGGCGACACTGATTGCATTAGCTACATCGAAGCGCCCGGATTTTGTTCGCCGCAGCGACTTTAAGTGCGCGCCACAGCCTAAAGTCTCGCCGATGTCGTGAGCATAAGTACGAACGTAAAAACCTTTGCTGCACAAAACACTAAAGTCGATCTGGGGTAGCCCGATTCGATCGATCGTGTAGCGATAGACATGCACCAGGCGCGGCTCGCGCTCGACCACTTTTCCTTGACGCGCCAGCTTGTACAGCGGCACGCCGCCATGCTTTTTCGCTGAAACCATCGGCGGCAATTGATAAAAATCGCCCCGAAATTTTTCAAATGCGGCGCGAATTTGGGTTTCGTCTAGCGCGGGCACCGGTCGCTGCTGGATTACTTCTCCCTGCCGATCCTGTGTATCGGTCGTTACTCCGAGGACGAATGTGCCGACGTATTCCTTGTCTTCGCTCATGAGTAAATCCTGGACCTTTGTGCCTCGTCCCACAGTGATCGAAAGCAAGCCGGTCGCTATGGGATCAAGTGTGCCGCAATGGCCGACTTTTCTGACCTGCAGCTTTCGACGGAGCAGGGCGACCACGTCGTGCGAAGTCATCCCTTCAGCCTTGTCCACGAGCATTTTAGCATTGTAGCGACTTCAACGACTTAATTTTCGCGCAAACTTCCGCCAAAACCCGGTCCTCTACCTCTGGAAGCGTTCCGCGCACGCGCGCGCCGGCGGCAAGTGTATGGCCGCCTCCGCCGAATTTCTGACAGGTGGCGCAGACATCGACGACATCGGTTTTGGAACGCATGCTTACACGCACCTTGCCATCGGCCAGTTCTTCGAAAAAAACGGCAACAATAACGCCACGGACCGCGCGCAGATGATCGATCAGCCCCTCGTTATCCTCGGGAAGGACGCCCAGTTCAGCGGCTGTTTTCAAGGTGAGACTAAAACTTGCGACGCGACCTTCCTGCTGGAAGCGCATGGTGCGTAGCAGTTCGCGCAAAAGCTCAAGACGCCGCCGCGGATAATTCTCATACAGTTGCTGACTCAAGCGTCCGACGTCGAGACCCGTGCGAATGAGTTCAGCCGCGATCTCGAAAGTGCGGGCGCTGGTTTTTGGATATTGAAACGAGCCAGTATCGGTGGAGATCGCGGCGTAAAGATTTTCCGCAATGTCTCGATTGAACGGCAAGCCCTCGCTCTTGATAAGGTGAAAAATGATTTCAGCTGTGGCAGGCGCAGACGAATCAACGTAGACCACATCGCCATGACCTGGATTGCTCACGTGGTGATCGATGTTAATCCAGATTTTCGACGACCGAACTGCTGGCAGAGCAGTGCCAAGTCGATTTTGAATTGCCGTGTCGAGTGCGATGGCAACATCGAAATCCTCTGGAGCGGAAGGCGGCTTGGTGAGCAGCTCAGCGCGTGGAAGGAAAGAATATTTCTCAAGCATTCCATCTTCGTTCCATACACGCACTTCTTTGCCGAGTGCTTGAAGCGAAAGCGCCAGCGCAAGCTGGCTGCCTAGTGCATCCCCGTCAGGACGAACGTGACCCAGGACGGCGAAGCGCTGGCGCTCGCGTAGTATCCCGGCGATTTCTTCGAATTTCGAGTTGGTCACGATCGCGCAATCTTCAACGTCCAACGTCCAACTTTCAACGCTCAACATCCAAGGCAGAGCGCCCTTTAGCGAGCATTGGACGCTCGAGGCCGGACGTTGGGCGTTGGTTGTTTAAAGCCTCACTTCTCCTCGCCTCGAGACGCTTCCATCTCCTGCATGATCTCTATGACTCGCGCCCCGCGCTCGATAGAGTTATCGAGATGAAAAATAAGGTGCGGCGTATATTTCATGGTGACGTGACGAGCCAGTTCCGCCTGTAACGCTGGACGATGAGAGGCTAGCTTACTCATTACGCTCTCGCGTGCCTCTGTTCCTAGAACGCTCACAAACACGTGCGCGTTCTTTAAGTCTGACGTTACATCCACGTGGTTGATGCTGACCAGGGCGCCTTCGAAGTTGATTTCTCGCGCAATGATCCCGCTCAGCTCACGCTTCACGACTTCGTTAACACGTAGCATTCGGTGTTTCATGTTAGCCTTTTGCTGTCATCCTAGGCGGAGTCGAAGGATCCCGTGAAATCATCTTTGAGTTCCGCCACGGAATTCCTCGACTTCGCTCGGAATGACTGCCTTCACAATTTTTGCGCGAAAGCTTCAAGTTGATAGCACTCGATCACGTCGCCTACTTGATATTCGCTGAAATCACCGAGCCTGATTCCGCATTCCAATCCCGAACGCACTTCTTTCACATCATCCTGGAAGCGGCGCAGCGTCGAAATCCCACCGTCATAAACTGGTTGCCGTTTACGGAGCACGCGAGCCCGAGCCGAGCGAGCTATCCGGCCATTAGTGACCAAACAGCCGGCGACAATGCCTTTGCTAAGGTCAAAAACCTGCTTCACCTCGGCGTGTCCGATGATCGTTTCTCGATGTTCGGGCTCCAGTAAACCGGCCATCGCTTCTTTGATCTGATCGAGCAGCTCATAGATGATGCTGTAAAGTTTGACCTGGACTCCTTCGCTCTTTGCGGCGGAAACGGCCATGTTCTCCACCTTCACGTTGAAACCGACTACCACCGCGTTCGAAGCGCTTGCCAATAGAATATCCGACTCTGAAATCGGCCCTACCGCAGAGTGAATGAGTTCCAGATCGATTTTTTTGCTCTCGATCTGTTTCAACGCTCCAACCAGCGCTTCCAGCGAGCCTTGCGCGTCGCACTTCAGCACGATGCGCAGGACTTTTTTCCCTCCTGCAGCTTCGAGCAGACTCTCAAGAGTCGCCCGTTTGGGAACGGTCAGCTTATCGGTGCGCTTAGCCAGCAAACGTTCTTCGCTCAAGGTCTTTGCGGAACGCTCCGAATCCATCACCAGCAGTTCATCACCGGCATTGGGTAGTCCGGTGAAACCGAGCACCTTCACTGGCATTGAGGGAACGGCCTCCTTGACCGGCTTGCCGCGGTCGTCTAGGAGCGATTTTACTTTGCCGCTGTATTCACCACAGATGAAAGGGTCGCCAGTTCTCAGCGTTCCCATTTGCACAATAACGGTGGCAGTGGGACCGCGCCCGGCTTCGACCTGCGCTTCGATCACTGTTCCTCGCGGCGTGGCGGTGGGCGACGCCTTGAGTTCCATTACTTCCGCCTGCAACGCGATCATCTCGAGCAGCTGGTCGATCCCAGTTCCTTTTGTTGCCGAGACGGGGCAAACAATCGTCAACCATGATCTTCACGTGCGGCGCGGCCTTTGCGTGATTGATCGCTTCAATCGTTTGCGGCATAATGCCATCGTCGGCTGCCACAACGAGCACGACGATGTCGGTAACATTGGCGCCACGCGCTCGCATCGCGGTGAAGGCAGCGTGCCCTGGTGTGTCGATAAACGTGAGCGTCGCCCCGTTGTGACTGACGCTATAGGCACCGATATGCTGGGTAATTCCGCCCGCCTCGCCCGCAGCGACGCGGGTCTTCCGAATGGCGTCCATCAACGTTGTCTTGCCATGATCGACGTGTCCCATGAACGTGATAATCGGTGCCCGCGGCTTGAGTTCCTCTTTCTTTTCAATGACTGGTGGCGGAGGCGCGACAACCACCTGTTCCACTTTGTGAACGCCACCTCCTTTTTCACGGCGCTCCTTTTCCAGAACAAAGCCATGGCTTTCAGCGATCTTCGAAGCAATGTCCGGCTCGATTGTCTGGTTGATATTCGCGAAGATGTTGTAGCTCATCAGCTCCGCGATGATTTGATGCGGTTTTAAGCCTAGCTCGGTCGCCAGTTGCTTAACGACAATTGGCGGCTTGATAAGGATGACATTCTGCGCCGCGGTTTCTTCCTCAGCGGACGGCACCGTGGTTTCGTCGGGCGGAGTTTCTGCCTCGGTAACGCTGAGCGTTTCAGTCGCGGCGGGTTCAGGGGGCGCGGCCTTTAGTGGCGGCGAAGATTTTGGGGCCGTTGACGGGGTTTCCAGTGAGGCTCGGATGCGTGAAATTGGAGGTAAAACGGCCCGCTTTGGTTTTACCTCGCTGTCTTCGGCCTTTTTGCTCGGTTTTTTTCGGTCGATGAGCGAAACGCTCTCTGCTTCGCGGGTTGA
>QHPC01000304.1 GCA_003218915.1 Verrucomicrobiota bacterium | reverse complement strand
TCATCGCGGCCACGAACCGCCCCGATGTTCTGGATCCTGCCTTGCTGCGGCCCGGACGTTTTGATCGCCAGATCACGGTGAATTTGCCTGACGTGAAAGGACGCGAAGAAATTCTGCGCGTTCATGCCAAGAAAGTAAAACTTGCCGAAGGCGTCGATCTCGCAGTCGTCGCGCGAGGCACCCCGGGTTATTCGGGAGCGGAACTCGCCAATGTGATCAACGAAGCGGCATTGCTGGCCGCGCGTCGCGGACTAAAGGGAATCACGCTCGCCGAGCTCGAAGAAGCGCGCGATAAAGTTCGCTGGGGGAAAGAGCGCCGGAGTCTTGCGCTCAGCGAAAAAGAAAAGCAGAACACCGCGTACCATGAAGCCGGTCACGCGCTGTTGCTGGAACTTTTGCCGCATACCGAGCCGTTGCATAAAGTCACAATCATCCCGCGCGGACCGTCACTCGGATCAACCATGTGGCTGCCGGAGGAAGATAAATACACCAACCGCAAAAACGAATTGCTGGCCGGTCTTTCGGTGAGCATGGGCGGCCGCGTGGCCGAGGAAATCATCTTCGGCGACATCACAAACGGCGCCCGTGGCGACATCAAAATGGCTACGGCGATCGCGCGCCGCATGGTTTGCGAATGGGGCATGAGCGAGAAAATGGGAATGGTCGAATACGGCGACCACGAAGACTACGTTTTTCTGGGGCGCGACATTTCGCGTGCGCGCGATTACAGCGAAGCGACTGCCGAGCAGATCGATCAGGAAGTGCGCAAACTTCTCGACGACGCGTATCAACTGGCCAAGTCGACGCTCACGACGAATCGCGACAAGCTGGAAGTAATCGCAAAAGCCTTGCTTGAGTTCGAAACCCTGGACGGCTCGCAGATCAAAGAGATCGTCGAGCACGGCCGCCTGATTAATCCGCCGCCAGGTGCATCGCCGCCGCCCGGCAAAAAAATGCCAGCCGAAAAACCGCCCAAGCAAGTTGTAGCCGCGCCCGATGTCACCCCGCCGCTTCCCGGCGCTCTCGGCGGCGCGCCCGCGTAGCAGACGGTTGGGGGTCTTTGGCTGAAAGTTGAGGGTTGGGAGCTACGCCTCCGATAATGACCTGCGCAAACCGCTGAGCATCCGGCTCTGTTTTTCAGCCGCCGCATAGATACGATTGTAATGGCCCTGTGTGATCATTTTCCGCCGAAGCGCGATGGTAGTTTGCGAAACAACTTCGAACAGCGATCCCGTTGCGATTTCTACAAACCGAGCGAAATCGACGCGTGATACACGTGAACTTCCCTCCGCCAGGTTGGACGAAATAGACACGGCTGCGCGCCGCATCTGATTGGTCAATCCAAAACGCTCCTCATCCGGAAAATTACCGGTCAATTCATACACCAGATCAGCAAACTGAATTGCTTCCTGCCAGACATCGAGTTTTTCAAAGTTAAACATGCTTTCTTGTACGTCCCTCAACCTTCAACACTCAACTCTCAACCGCTGCCCAATCCAACGGACTCTTCACCCCGAGCCCCGGTCGATTCAACACATGCGTGTAAATCATCCACGTAAAGACTTCGTCTACGTGGTGTATAGGTAAGCTGCGGGCCAAGCCATGTCGCTACGTCTTGCTTGGTTCTCCGATTGATCTAATTGGATTTTTTCTTAGGTAATGGCCAAGCTGGACTTTTAGAAACCTCCTCCGGCACCACTCTTGAGGTATCGCTCCCGACCAAGAGCGTCAGCCTGTTCGAGGTAAGCCTCATAGTAGATCAGCTTCCAAGGTCCCCGGTATGAGGTTGCAAATGAATCGCCTTGAGCATGCTGTTGGAATCTTTTCCACAGATTCGCGGAATACCCAATGTAGAATCCGTCATCATTTACAGAGCGAAGTACATAAACGTAATGCATCAGTTGGATGTCACTCCTGGCGCGTGAGCGAAGCTTTTACGCGCTGATCGAGCAGTTTAGGTTTGTTTGACGCCGCCGCTCTGGTTATCCTCTTAACCATGGCAACAGAGATTTTCTCCCTGCGGTTCCTAAACTCAAGCCGTATTAGACCCAAAATTTGGGTATTTGTCTTGAAATGCCCAAAAAATGGGTCGAATTCTCGTTAGATCTCGTGCATGCATCGCGACATCTCCCCGCGTTGGTTGCAACAGCAGCGTTCCTCGCTTGTGCCCAACAGCCACGTCAGGCATCACCGCCGCAACGACAGTTCCAGCCTCCGCCGGCGCCCGCGCATCCGAAGATCGAGGGCCGCGTCACTAGCGTTTCTTCGGGCGCCATTCGTGAAGTAGTCAGCCTGAAGCAGCAAGACATGCTAAAGGAATACGGTAGAGTGCTGCCCATTTACACGATTCGCGTGATCGATAAGAACCACATCCAGGTTCAGTATTGGGGAGCAGACGGAGTCGAGTATTGGAGAGACGCGCGCCGGGTGAAAGGCAAGTGGAAGTTCGATGAATTAGTGCCAGTAATCTTAGCAGTAACCGACATTGCGTGAGGGTGATTGCCATCAACGGATCTAACCAATCGATGAAGCCAACGGCCCAATTGCGAGGCGACTTCAGTGTGTTTGTCACGACACCCT
>QHPC01000303.1 GCA_003218915.1 Verrucomicrobiota bacterium | reverse complement strand
CTTTCGCCGCCGATGGCCGTTTTGTCCTGGTCAGCGGTAATGCCAAAATCGAGGGCAATGCACCTGGCGTGATCGCCACTGCTTACAACGCTTCGCGCGGTGTTACCGTTGCCGAGCCCGACACGAGCAAGGAGAGCGATTGGAGTTACATCGATTTTGGGACGCCGGGAAAAGTCGCGAAACGCGAGCGCATCGCCGATCTCGACATTGAGCTGGTGACGTTTGCCAACGGAGTCCGCTTGAACTTAAAGAAAACCGATTTCGAAGCTGGGAGCATCGGAATTAGCGCTCGGATCGGCAATGGAACCATCACGCAGCCAGCCAGCCAGCGCGGACTCACTGCCCTCGCTGGTGCCACATTGGTCGAGGGCGGTCTCGGCAAACACAGCCTCGACGACGTCCAGCGCATCTTCGCGGGGAAAAATGTGGGTTTGCAATTTCGGCCCGAATTTGAAACCTTCGGGTTTAGCGGCGACACGACTCGCGATGACCTCCTGCTCGAGCTACAATTTCTCGCCGCGCTGATAAGCGACGCGGGCTATCGCCCTGAGGCATTGCGTCAAGTGCGCAAGGGCGTCGAACAGCTTTACCTTTCCTTCGAGCACACCGCCAATGGTCCGCTGGCAACCGAGGTCGCGAATCTTCTCGCTGGTGGCGACCCGCGCTTCGGCATGCCGTCAAAGGAAGTCATGCTGGCGCGCAACCTGGACGAGGTAAAGACATGGCTTTCGCCGCAGTTCGAGAAGGGCGCTCTTGAAGTCGCGCTCGTCGGCGACCTTGATATCGAGACCGCGATCGTGGCTGCGGCGCAGACCGTCGGCGCGCTTCCGTCGCGCGAGCAAAAACCTGAGCTGGCCGACTTAAAGAAAGTCACCTTTCCCGCTCAGCGGTTCGCGAAGGATTACACCATCGCCACGGAGATTCCAAAAGGCGCGCTGAAGCTTTACTGGCCTACCACCGACGGCCTCGATGTATCGCGACAACTCCGGTTGAGCATGCTCGGTGCGGTCCTCACAGACCGTCTCCGCGTAAAAGTGCGCGAGGAAATCGGCGGCACGTACGCGCCGTACGCCGAAAGCGTTGCCAGCGAAACGTTTCCCGGCTACGGCTATCTTACTGCGAACATCGATGTCGATCCCGCGATGGCTGGAAAAATCTCCGAACTGGTCACATCTATCGCCGACGATCTCGCCACCAATGGTGTAAGCGAAGACGAGCTTAAGCGCGCACGCGAGCCATGGATCACCGCGATACAGCAGTCGCTGCGAAGCAACAGCTACTGGCTTAATAGCGTCCTGGCTCGCGCCCAGGAAAGGCCCGAAATGCTTGACCAGGCGCGCAGGCGTTTAGCCGATGTGGAAGCGATCACCACCGCCGAACTTGGCGCGCTCGCCAAAGAATATCTTGGCCGCACCCGTGCCTCACGCGCGACCGTGCTTCCGATTGGGACGCCGGCTGCCGAAAAAAAGGAACCTCCGAAGGCTAAATAAAAGTCATCTCCCAACTGCCCACGATTACAAACACGAGTCATTCTGAGCGCGGCGAAGAACCCCACAAATCAAACCGGAGAAAATATCTTCCCGGTTATGCTGCATGGGAAATTCAACCCCGTGATGAGACTTGAAACTCTCTAAACAGGAATGCGATCAGGTTTCAGACAGCCTGTTCTACGCGCTATAAGCTTCGCTAATGTGTTTTGATCTACGATCTCTATCTGGTTCTCTGGCAGAGCAAAAAACTAAGAATTAAACGCTCATGTTATCCTGTCCTCGGCAATTCCGGCTACAAAACCTTCGGAGGTTACGTCCACGATCAAGCGGCTTTTTTAGCTTGCTTTTGCCCCGCGACGCAGTCAATCTGACTCGGTTGATTGTACCTTTATCGAGTGATGGCGACACGTGTAAGCCGATTACACGGAATTATTCCCCAGATATCTCATTAGCGTGTGTGGCATTCTTCCCAGAGTACACAAGTTACTGACGATGACGATACAGCAATTTTCACAGCAAACGTATTGGTACCCCATACTATGGTACGTATTTGCAACCATCGTAGCTTTTACCGCGGCCATTTTGTTTTGGAAGAGGGGTTCTTCTACTGCGGAGGGTAAGGTGCCTTCACTGCCTGTTACTTGGAAATTTACCGGTGCAGGTGCCATATTCGTTGTAGTATTACTTGTGTTCTTTGTAATCAATCCGTTAAAACCCTTCTCCACCTATAAGAAACTTCTTATCGTCTATTCGAATCAAGATGAGGCTCTTTCACCCGCTGCTGAAGGTACACCGGTTAAAATCGACCAAACCATAATCACTGCTGATGATAAGTCCGTACCTTTCGATCCAGCTACGTTACATGTTCAAATGATTCCTGCTGACTCCGTTTATGATCTTACTCCGGAACTTACTGATAACGCTTTTCGTACGAAGAAGTCGATTCCAAGAGGGATGTATACAGTACGGGTTATTTCCTCCGCAACGGGGAAATCTAAAGAGTTTTTGCTAGAGGTGAAGTAACAGGAGACCGGTAATCTAGAAAAGGGGTTAGTTTATGAAGCGTTTAGTCACTTTTGTCGTCATCATATTAAGTCTTCCCAATATCG
>QHPC01000302.1 GCA_003218915.1 Verrucomicrobiota bacterium | reverse complement strand
GGGAGCAGTCGGAGCGGCCGGAGCACCTGGGGCTCTCTGAATAGCCGGAGCAACTGGGGCTTTCTGAATAGCCGGAGCATCTGGCGCAGTCGGAGCAGTCGTGATACGGGCGGTGGCGTAAAATGTCTTGGGCGAATTCTCGGATTGGATCGTCAAAGTCGATGCAAGCAGACGGCTCGTTTCGTTGGGTTGGACGTCAACTTTGAACTGTCCCTCGCCCGTTTCCTGCACTTTGGTCTGAAAATCCGGACTCGACGAGGTGACCTTAATGTTTTTCACGCTAAAATCCTTCCCGGCGTGCACCGTGATCGTCTTCGGGTCAGGCTTTTCGCCTTGTTTCCAAAACACAAAAGTCGGACTGATCTCCAATTCCTGCGGGATGACAGCCGTGAGAGTCAGGACCGTTTTCTGATTCGCGGCCTCGTCAGTCTCCACTGTCACGGTTTTGACCTGAGTGCCGGTGCGATCGCCAATGTTAAACGTGGCTGTGACCTCGCCTTTTTCGCCAGGCCCAACCTGATCCTTTTGCGATTGCGCAGCCGTACAGCCACATGAGGCGTGGACCGATTTAAAATGAACCGGCGTCTTGCCGGTGTTCTGGTATTTGAAGTGACCGATCGCTTGTTTGTCGCCACGCGCTGGGTGCAGCTCAACGGCAGTTTGCTCCCATTTCAATTCGGCGCGCGCAGTCAGGCAAAAAATGAACGACAATGTAAGAGTGAGAATGTGGGTTTTCGTTTTTTAGAATAGAAACGCGTAATATAATCAGAGACGGCCTCGCGCCAAGTGCGAGGTGATGTGTCAGTTAATTTGGTATATTTCGCGGTGGAAAGCACCGAATAAACCGGGCGGCGTGCGATCCAGTTGGCCATGTTTTTTAATTTGTCTGCGCCAACCGTTCTCACTCTGAGAGGCAGGCCGGCGTCGTGGCAACAGTCCAGGGCCCATTGCGCGTATTCCTGCCAACTGCATTGTCCAGCATTCGAGAAATGCAGGATCCCGCCATCGACGCCTCTCTCGAAAAACTGTGGCAACATCTCCGCAATGTCGTGCGTGTAAGTGGGCGCGGAGAACTTGTCCGCGATTGCATCGACGCGCTCACCTTCCTGTGCCCCCTTAATCATTGCATCGATAAAACTCGGACGATCCGGTCCAAAAACCCAGGAGACGCGGACTACGAGATTCCGGTCTTGCGCAGCCAGCACATTTTTTTCTCCGGCTGCTGAAGTGAATTAGTCTGAAGCTCTTTTCACCACAAATCTCGGCAAGCACGCGAGGCGCCTCTGCGTTGATGAGAAACGCCCGGTCCGGTTGCGTTTCGCAAAGATCGACCTTCGTGAAACCTGCTGCGTTAATCAGGACGTCAAAACCACTGTTTCCCAGCTTCTCGCGGACGGCCCCTAAATCCGAGAGATCGAGTTGCGTACGATTGAGGCCCGTGACCTGAAATTTGCCGTCAAATTCCCGCACGAGCGCCGCGCCAAGCCTGCCGCCTGCGCCAACAATCAAAATTCTCATTTTACTGAGTGCTGCCTTCGCGGTTTGCTCTTTGCCCTTGGCTAGTATCTTCCGGTGCGCTCAAGCAACGGCTCCCACCACGAAGGGTTTTCCATGTACCATTGAATGGTTTCGTCGAGGCCTTCCTTGAAATTGCGACGCGGTTTCCAGTTCAGCTCGCGCTGCGCAAATGAGGAGTCGATTGCGTAACGGCGGTCATGGCCCAGCCTGTCGGTCACAAATGAAATCAGGCTGTGGGGTTTGCCCAGTTTATCGAGGATCATCTTTACAAGATCGATGTTCACCATCCCCCCGTCGCCGCCGAAATTATAAATCTGGCCAGGTTTCCCCTCGAAAAGCGCGGCCACGATGGCAGCGCAATGATCCGTAACATGGATCCAATCGCGAACATTCAGGCCGTCACCATAAACCGGGAGTGGTTCGTCGCGCAGGCCCTTGATGATCATGAGCGGAATCAATTTTTCGGGAAACTGATATGGCCCGTAGTTGTTCGAACAACGCGTCACCAGCGCTTCCTGGCCGTAGGTCTTGTAACAGGCAAGCGCGAGCAGATCGGCGCCCGCTTTGCTGGCCGAATAGGGCGAACTCGTATCGAGCGGCGATTGCTCGGTGAATTTACCGGTGGGACCCAGCGAGCCATAGACTTCATCGGTGGAGACCTGAATGAAGCGCTGGACGCCGTGCCGGCGTGCGCAATCGAGCAGCACACTCGTGCCGATGACGTTTGTGTGAATGAAATTGAGCGGATCGTTGATGCTGCGGTCCACGTGCGATTCAGCCGCAAAATTGATGATCGCGTAGAATTGATGCTCCGTCATGAGCGCATCCATCTGATCGCCATTCGCGATATCGGCTTTGAAAAACTCGTAGCGTTCGCCATGTTCTTCGACCACGCCATCCAGATTGGCGAGGTTGCCCGCGTAAGTGAGCACATCGACGTTGGTCACGTACGCGGGCTTGTAATGTTGCAAAATATATCGAATAAAGTTGCTCCCGATGAATCCACAGCCACCGGTTACAAGGATGCGCATGGCAGCGCGTACTAGCAGCGCTGAAGGCGGCGCGCCAGCAGAATATTCTCCCGCGGTGGCGGGGCTGCGCGCTTACATCGAAACATGGAGAGCCCGTCTGGCAGAGACGGGCTGGACTCCCTGGTTAATCCTGGGGCTGGCAGCGTTCCTGCGTTTTTTCCTGCTGGGCATCAAGCCACCGCATTTCGATGAAGGCATCAATGGATGGTTTGTGGATCAGGTCATGCATAATGGATTTTATAGATATGACCCAACGAATTATCACGGGCCGCTTCACTTTTACGCCCTGCTGCTGTCGGAGAGTTTGCTTGGCCGGAATCTCTGGGCACTGCGGCTGCCCGTTGTTCTTGTGAGCATTGGCTGCGTTTGGCTGACGTTGAAGTTCGAGCCGTTGGTCGGGCGAAACGTGAGTCGAATAGCTGCGCTGGCAATGGCGGTCTCCCCCGGATTTGTTTTCTACGGGCGATACGCGATCCACGAAGTGTGGCTGCAATTTTTCTCGACGATGTTCATCCTGGGACTGCTCGGGCTTTGGAAATCGGGGAGGGTAAATTACCTCTGGTACGCAGGGATGGGAATGGCCGGCATGATTCTGACCAAGGAAACCTACGCAATTCATGTCGCCTGCGCGGTGATTGCCATTCCCGTTCTGATGGTTTCCTATGCTCTAAACCGCGTCCCCGACGCCAAGCCAACGAAACAAACGTGGAGCTACATCGATCTTGCAATGGTCCTCGGTATGGGCGCAGCCGCGATCGTCGTTTTCTATTCGGGATTTTTTCTTAACTGGAATGGCGTTAGAGGTCTGTATCAGGCGTTCAAGGCCTGGACCGAAACTGGCGCCGCCGGTCACGGCCATGAAAAACCGTGGGATTATTGGTTGAAAATAATGGGGCCATCGTTGGAAGGCGGCCGCGCGGATGTTGTCGGCTACGAGCTACCAATGCTGGCCGGATTAATTCTTTGCGTGTTTTGTCAAAAGTTTAAGAATCTCAGTCTGC
>QHPC01000298.1 GCA_003218915.1 Verrucomicrobiota bacterium | reverse complement strand
AGTTAATCCTTGCACGGTTGCAATCTCGGCTACTTGGCCTTTTTCGATGGGGGCGTCGCTGACCGCGTTCCAATATTCGCCTTCGACAAAAATCCAGCCGCCGTGCGAATCGATCGGAGTCAATGCGGTCACCGTTTTTCCAATCAGTATTTGTGCTCCCACTTTCACCGGCAAAAGCTGGGCGCGCAGACCTTTTCCGATGACGAAAACAAAAAAGGCCGCAGTAACGAGTGTAGCAGGAATAATGTAATTGAGCGACAAGCGGAAAAGCGGATCGCCGCGATTGAAGAGCATGAGCGAACCGATCAGAAACGCAATGACTCCGCCGACCGTTAACACACCGTGGGTCGGCGCATAGACATCAAAGATGAAGAGCATGAGCGCGAGCGCGATCAAAACGAGCCCGGTGACGTTGACCGGCAAAATGGCCGCCAGATAAAGTGCGAGGACTAGCGCGATAGCCCCCACGACTCCGGGAAGAATCGCTCCCGGCGTCGTCAGCTCGCCGATGATTCCATAAATGGCGATGAGCATGAGAATAAACATTACCTCGGGTCGCCAGAGTCTTTGAAAGACGTGTTCCGACGGCGACATCTTGATCTCTGAAAGCTCGGCGCCTGCGGTCTTGAGCGTCTTGCCATCGACCAAGCGTCCGTTCAATTTTTGCAACAGGTCAGACATGTCGGAAGCGATTAGATCGATGACTTTTAATTGCAGCGCTTTCTCAGCCGTGATCGATGCACTTTCCTTAACTGCCGATTTGGCCCATTCGACGTTACGCTGGCGCTTGCCCGCGATGGTCTCGATGTAGCTGACGGAAAAATTCTCCAGCTTCTGCTTCATGGTATCGTCGGTTTTTTCTTCTCCGCCACTGGGAAAACCGCCTATGGAGACCGGGTGCGCCGCACCAATCGTGGTGGCTGGCGCCATGGCAGCGACGCTTGCCGCAATGGTGATGAAACAACCTGCGCTGGTCGCGGTCGCGCCTGTCGGAGCGACATAAACGACGACGGGCACCGAAGACCCGAGAAAACTTTGCACAATTTTCTGGGTCGAATCGAGCAGACCACCCGGCGTATTGAGTTGAATGATCAGACACTGGACACCCTGCGATCGGGCTTCCTCGATGCTGCGCGAAATGTAACTAGCTGTCGCGGGCCCAATCGCGCCATCGATATTGATCAAGGCAACCTTTTCCGCTCCGAAAGTTACCGGAACCATTGCGCACGCGAGCCACATGACCAAGGCAGCAACGCAAATGGAGGGGCGAGCTCCGCGAGCCCATACTGTGATTGCGCCCTGGCGACCTTTCGTGGGGCGTTGCAGAGCTCCGCCCTCCAAGCTTATTCCCATTTCCATCCGTGCGACGGGGCGCTTCATAAGCTCACGCTCCTTTCATCGGCTGAAGTTTGATCGCCAGGTCTTTCACTTCTGGCTTTACGATTTTCTCGTAATCACGATAGCTCATTTTGATCGCGTCCGTATGCGTGCCCGCTTCGAACACGATGTAGTCCTGTTCTGCCAGATCGTTGTCCACATAGGTTGGCAGACCATAGAGATTGCCAAAGGGCGGCATCGCGCCAATCCCGCAGTCGGAGAACATCGACTTGAATTCCTGTTCCTTATCCAGCGAGACGGCTTTGCCGATCGCTTTCTCGACCTTCTCCAGATCGATTTGATGGTCTGCCGGCAGCACCATCATCAGATGTTGGTGTCCCGATTTTATCATGACGACCTTGGCATGATGCCGGCCTTTCACATGCTCGGCCTGCGCGATTCGTTGCGCAGTTACTGCTTCAGGATGATGCAAGACTTCGTAGTGCACCTTGTTTTCCTTCAAACAATCGATCAGTCGTTTTGGGATTTCCATAACCGCCTCCGAGGCAAAAAGTATCACTTTCCTAGGCTATCTCTAGTTCCTGGACAATCGAGATGGAGTGCGCCCTTCAGAATCTTCGCGCCCAGTGCGTTGAGCCGCTTATTGAAAGCGGCGGAGCGCTGCGCATTCCAAGACGCAAGCGCGTAGCAAACACGTGCAACAATGCCCGCATTTTGGAGTGCGGCACTGCTGCGCCGCTTTCGATCCACGCGGTGCAGCTATGTGAGCGCGATTGAAAAAAGCGCAATTAAGCTTCGGAACAGTAAAACTGAACACCGCCGCGAAGCTTACGGCGTGCGAAAG
>QHPC01000297.1 GCA_003218915.1 Verrucomicrobiota bacterium | reverse complement strand
CCACTAAGATTTACGCAATGGCCATCGCATCGTTCACTGTTGCTTTCACCTGCTTCGCAGAGACAAACGCTACGAATACGAAGGGGAGCAGCGCCCCTTATAACGAAGGCCCAGTGTGGACCCTAACGATGATAAAAACCAAGACCGGTCTGGCCGATGAATACCTCAAACAGATCACCGCCACCGTGAAGCCTGTCTACGACGAGGAGAAAAAACAAAAGATCATCCTCGACTACAAAATCCTGAATGGTGAGGCCGCCGGTCCTCAGGATTTCAATATCCTGATCCTGGTTGAATATCCGAACTGGGCTGCATTCGATAATCTGCGCGACAAGATGGATCCTATTATCGCAAAGGTCATGGGCACCGAGGAGCAACGTCGCACCACCGCCGTAAAACGGCTCGACATCCGCGAAATTCTGGGCACAAAAACCATGCGCGAGATTACCCTTAAGTAATCCAAGCGGTTCTTCGGTTTAACGATTATTACCGGCCGCGACCACCATGGCTCATACCACCCATACGCCCCATTCCATGCGTGCTATGAGATCCCATCTGGGCGGATCTAAAGCTTGAACCGTGACTGGCACCTCGTGTTTTGGTCATTCGAGTGCTGTGGCCACGGCCGATGTTTGTAGCGCTTTTCCCATGAACATTGTTGCTCTTGCCGTGGACAGTCTGCGTGTTCTGCGCATGCGAGGCCGCCCGGCTTGAGCGGTTCGCGTTGCTTACAAGCCTGCCGAGATTCAGACTGTTATCGTGCGCAATTTTTCCCCAGCCTTGCCCCGACTGGTGCAGTGCGACAACGTTGTCGAAGCTCTGCCCACTGGCGTTAGCCAACAGGTGCGCCTTCTCTATTCCACCCCAACCTAGTCCGGTCGAAGCTCTCTCGGCCTGCAGTGTGTCGACGGGAACGCCGGTTGCAGCCGAGATTCGATCCAGGTTCGCTCCGCGAGAAGGAACAGTGCCAAACAGTAGAATGAATGCCGCTGTAGTTATGGTTAGCTTTTTCATATGCGATTAAACTCCCTTTACGAATACAAGTTTCGATTTTGCCCGCACCGCCGGTTCCCGACCTTATGGAAATTTTGGAATGGAATCGGAGCGAGTGCAGACTGCCCTCTGGCTTCTGAATTCCCGCCTACTCGCCGCCTACCCGCATGACAGCGTTGCCGTACAACTTCCAGAAATAATGTGCTGACACGGACCGACCCCGATAATGCTTCTCTTGCTCTTGGCTCACCTCTGTAGAGGCAGGCGTGTCGCTTGCACTGTCATCTGTACCCGCCGCCGACATCTGCTTGAGGCGGACCACTACGGATTCCACGGCAATGCGTCAAGATCCACATTGCCTCCAGTGAGAATAATGCCGACGCGCTTGCCACTGACATGGATCTTGTCCGCCAATTGGACGGACTCGTCCGGTGGCGAGCTAGCCGTGCCGGAGTCCCGCGAAGGCTGGCGTTCCTGAATCGCAGCAAACGGAACAGCTGCTGATGGCTCAATGATAATTTTCATGGTTTCCCAAATCGTGCGCATGGCCGAGATAATTGCCTTCTCGCTTACAGTCACAATATCGTCCACGTACCGCTTGATGATCGCAAAGTTTGGCTCGCCAACATTTGTCCGCAGTCCGTCGGCAATGGTGAATTTCTTTTCCGTGTGGATCACTCGTCCCGCGCGGAATGATTGCGCGGCGTCATCAGCATTTTCCGGTTCAGCCGCAATCACTCTGATGTTTGGTCGCATCGATTTTGCAGCGACAGCTGTCCCGGCCAGCAATCCTCCGCCGCCGATCGGACACATCACAAGATCGAGATCGGGAACGTCTTCCAGTAATTCCACCACCGCCGTCCCCTGCCCCGCTATTACGTCTGGATTTTCGAAAGAGTGAATCAGTGTTGCGCCCGTCTTCGCAATCACGTCCGCGCATACGGTCTCGCGCGCCTCTTCCGTGGGCTCGCAAAACACAACGCGCGCTCCATAGTTTTCCACTGCGCGAATCTTCACCTTCGCCGAGTTCGACGGCATCACGATGTGCGCGGGAATACCGCGAAGCTTCGCGGCTCGCGCCACCGCGGCTCCATGGTTTCCCGACGAATGCGTGGCCACACCGCGCCGGGCCATCGCATCGCCGAGCGAGAAAACGGCATTTGTGGCGCCTCGCGCTTTGAACGCGCCAATCTTCTGAAAATTTTCGCACTTAAAGAAGAGGGAGCCTCCGCTGGCCTCATCCAGTCGCGAGCTCGTCAGCACAAGTGTTCGATGAATATGTGGTCGAATCCGCTCGTGGGCTGAACGGATAGTCGGAAGGTCGAGAGTCATATCTACTTTGACCATCCGAAAAAAGCGTCGATGACGGCGAATGTGTCAATAAATCCGTGAGTGAGAATGCAGGCCCAAAGGTTGCG
>QHPC01000137.1 GCA_003218915.1 Verrucomicrobiota bacterium | reverse complement strand
GAAATGACTCAATTCGATGAACAATGCGAAGCAACGATAAAAACCATCAGCCGCTGGCCCCTAATTTTGTCTGCAAGAAGCTTTTGAGCGCCCGATGACCAGGACACAGTGCTTCACACTCGCGGCCACGAGCCTCGGCCTCTTCATGATCTATCTGGACGCGTTGATCGTGAACGTCGCGTTACCCGCCATCCAGTCGGACTTCAAGGTGGGCGAGGCAGGCCTGCAGTGGGTGGTCACGGCGTACAGCCTTGGGATGGCAGTCGGCATCATGTCGTCCGGGACGGCAGCGGACATCTACGGTCGCCGCAAGCTCTACATTGCCGGCATCGCTCTCTTCACGGCGGCCTCCGCGGCCTGCGGCATGGCCTCCTCGCTCGAAGCGCTCAACCTCTCGCGCGCGGTCCAGGGGGTTGCGGCGGCGACGGTCAACGTAACCTCGCTCGCGCTCGTTAGCGCCGCATTTCCCGATCCGAAGTTGAAGAATTGGGCGATCGGCATCTGGACCGCGATCGCGAGCACCGCCATCGCAATCGGCCCGACGCTCGGCGGCTTCATGGTGCAGGGGACCGGCTGGCGCTCGATCTTCATGGTCAACATTCCCGTCGGGCTCGTCGTCCTGGCCTTGACGTGGCGCTTTGTGGCGGAGTCGCGGGACGAACGCCCGCGCTCGTTCGACATCCCCGGGCAGCTCGTATTCATGACGGCGGTCGGGGCTTTCGCGTTTGCAGTGATTGAAGGTCCGCGTGCGGGGTGGGTCTCGGGGGAGATCCTGACGCTATTCGTGGTCGCGGGGGCGGCGCTGGCGGCATTTATCTTCTGTGAACGCAGGAACGCGGACCCGATGATGGACCTCAAGCTCTTCGGCAACCGCACGTACTCGCTCGCTATCATCACGATCTTCGCCGCTTTGTTCGCCGTATATGGAATGTTGCTCGTGATCACGCAGTACATGCAGAACGTACGTGGTTTCTCGCCGACGGATGCCGGGTTCCTCCTCTTGCCGTACAGCATGAGCCTGATGATCGTTTCGCTGACGGCGGGGAAACTCGTGGGAGCGGTCGGCTCGCGGCGGCTGATTCTCCTCGGTATCGCGTCGCAGATTGTCGGGTTCGCCGTACTGATCGTGGGGCTGCAGGGAAGCACGGTCGTCGTCAGCGCCGGCCTCGTCTTCGTCGGCGTGGGAACCGGGTTGTGCCTGACGCCGATCACCTCGCTCGCGATGACGGCGGTCCCGACCGAGCGCGCGGGAATGGCATCGGGCATCATGAGTGCACAGCGCGCGCTTGGTTCCACCGTCGGGTTTGCTGTGCTCGGCTCGATTCTTGCGGCAACACTAACGACCACCCTCAGCGCCCACCTCGCCGACGCGCTTCCGGATTCGATCGAGCGCAAGGACGTCGCCGATATGATCATCGGGAACGCGAATCCCCGCGCTTACTCTGCCGAGATCGGGCCCGGCCGGCCGATCAAACATCTCAACCCCGCCACGCAGAAGGCGATCCTTGCGGTCGCCGACAGCGACTTCGTCGAAGGTATCCGATTCAGCCTCGCAACAGGCATAGTGTTCCTCGCCCTCGTCCTCGCCGCCGGCATCGCCTGGTTTCCCCGCGGCAGCGGCTCCATCGCGGACGCCGAACGTGAGGCGCAAGCGCTCGCGTCGGAGGAGACCGCACGCGAAAGCCCTCTTTCGTAACCATACTGTTGCTCCAACGGAATCCTTCGCTGCGCTCGCACACCGCGCTGCACAAGGGACCAAAATTTCACGGTCTTTTTCTACGGCATGAGAAATTTTTGCTGCAAAACCGCGCAATTGTGCGCAACACACTGCGAATACTGAATCGCCAAATACCTAGCGTCAACAATGCTGTGCAAAGCAGTGAAATGATGCGCAATTCGTTAGGCTTGAATTACAAATCAGCTGCTCTACCAGCTGAGCTATGCGCGGCAAAAATGCCGCGCACATTAATGCACGCGGCCGCTTGAAATAAGTTGCCGATCTAAAACCGTGAACGCGTCGTGACTGACAGCGGTTCGGCTGTTTCCAGGTTCTTGATTACGGTGCTGAGATAAACTGACTCGGGATAAATTGCCTTGTACTTCGTGATTTCCGCCCGGTTCAACACTTTAAACCCGTACCGTTCGAACATTTTTTCTCCACGCCGGCTTTCGAATGTAATGATCTGGCCGTAAACGCGTTTTTCGCCGGAGCGATAGAGATAACTCAAATACGCGCTCATGAGGGCGCGCGTCGTCGAAACTTTCCGGGCGTCTGGCAGCAGGTTGATATGAAAGTGCGGTGTGCGTCGCGGCGCCGCCGGCACTTCACGCCATCCATGCACCAGAATCCACCGAACAAAACGGCGCGACCGTTCGTTGTAGCGAAAGTAGCGCGTTAGCGCGCGGAAAAAGAGCCAGACATTTTGATAAAGCGCGTAAAGCTGGTTTTGCAGAGGCTTGCGTGAGCCCAGAAGATAACCCCGGATTTCGCCGTCGACTTCCAGAAGAAAACACGATCCCGGTTCGTGATCGGTGTAATAGGTCGTGAGAAAATCAGCGAACAATTCTCGATCCTCATAAACGGGATCAATCGGGTCGCCAAGAAATCCGGTATCGCAGCAGAGCTTTCTTACCGCTTCGCGGTCCGATCTGCGATAGCCACGAATAAGGAACGGCCTGTGGTCGTCGTTCACCATCTAAAGTCGGCGGTAGTTTGCGCGAACCTCGCGATAAATGCAAAACAGTTCCTCAAATACGCGTGGCCAGCTATGGAGCTTTTCCGCTGCCCCCGCCGCAGTCTTTCCCAGCGTTGATAATTTCTTAGCACTGAAATCTTCGATCGCATCGGCCAGCGCATCCGGGTTGTTTTCTTGTGCCCACGATTTTTGGTCGTGACAAATAATCCGATCCATGTAACTCCCGCGAATTCCTACTACGGGCGTGCCGCAAGCCTGACTTTCCAGCGCCACAAGTCCAAACGTTTCCTGAACGCCGGGATGAACGAAAAGATCAGCTGCGCGATAGTAACGAGCGAGATCAACTGAGTCTGCGCAGTACGAAATCCATGAGATGTTTCCGCCGCGGCGCTGCAACTTTTGCACTTTGTTTCGCTGCGGTCCGTCGCCAATAACCACGAGATGAAATTTATTCTGGTCCCGCTGGCGGAGAAGCTCGAAAGCTCGAAGCAATGTTTGCGTGTTTTTTTCCTTAGTTAACCGCCCCGCGTAGAGAAGCAACGTCCGCCCGCGACCGACACCTAATGACTCGCGAGTCGCGGCTCCGTCATCCGGCAGGGGCCTGAAAATGCCAGTGTTCACTCCGAGCCGCACCGGACGCACATTGCGCACGCCCCATTCGGAAAGGAGGTCGCCCAGCGTCTCAGACGGCACCAGTGTGGCTTGAAAGCGATTGTAAAGTCTGTGCACATAAGCGCGCGTTAATTTCATGGCTCGTTGCGTGCCACGTTTGCCAAGAAATTTCGTGCTCCCACGCAAATAGGCTTCCGGGAAATGGGAGTGATAGAAACCAACCACCGGCACCCTCAGCGCCCGACCGATAGCAATTGCTTTCCATCCGATCTGATACGGATCGCTTGATTCGATCAGGTCCGGACGCTCGCGCTCCAGGATTTCTTCGATTGCGCGGAGATTTAGCAGTGCGCGATATCGCGAGCTCCTCGACACCAACGGCGAGCGAATCGAATAAACTCGTGACCGCGCATTTGTTGTCACCTCGGTTTTCGAGCCGGGAACAATGAGGACGTGCGTATCGCCAGACGAACAATTGCTGATGTACGCAATTTTCTCGTGCAAATAACGTTTTACTCCTCCGCTTAAAGGAGAGTAAAACTGGGTCAGGTCGCAGATTTTCAAGCTCGCACTGTAGTCGTCGCCCCGTGGGCGACGCAATGCACGGATGGTGAAAAGACCAGCGCGGCGTTTCGCACCCGCCTCCGCGGAGCTTCGGCGTGGCAGGCAGCGAAGCGGCTACAGAAGCGACGATCAAGCATCGGACTCCAGCTCGCTCAGATATTTCTCCGCGTCCATAGCCGCCGCGCAGCCCGAGCCGGCTGCTGTTACCGCCTGTTTGTAAATGCGATCTGCTACGTCGCCCGCCACGAACACGCCGGGGTGCCTGCTTTCGACCAGGTTCTTCGTGATCAAATAACCGTCCGAATCCGTGTCGAGCTTACGTCGAAACGCCCTGGTGTTGGGATCGTGACCGATTGCCACAAACACACACGCCACGGCTAGTTCCCGCTCTTCATTCGTCTTCACATTTCGCAAGCGCACGGCGCGCATTTCGCCTTTTTCGTCCGGAATGTATTCGGCAACGACCGTGTCCCAGATCGGTTCGATCTTCTTGTTCGCAAAGACGCGGTCCTGCATAATTTTGGAAGCCCGCATCTTATCGCGTCGATGAATCAAATAGACCTTTGAAGCGAAGCGGGTGAGGAACAATGATTCCTCCGCGGCGGAATCGCCCCCACCGACGACGCAAACCGGCACGTTCTTGTAAAATGCGCCGTCACAGGTGGCGCATGAAGTTAGTCCGTGACCGATTAGTTTCTGTTCGTTCTCGAGTCCCAGATATCGCGCCGAAGCTCCACTGGCGATGATCAGCGCTTCCGTGTCCAACCATTCATCATCGGCTTTGATCCGAATATGCCGATTGCTGGCATCGAAATCGGTCGCCTCGGCGTATGAAAACCGGGCGCCAAATTTCTCGGCCTGTTTGTGCATGTTCAGGACGAGCTGAGGCCCATCGATTCCCTCCGGGAAACCGGGGTAATTTTCAACGAGCGTAGTGGTCGAGAGTTGTCCGCCCGGGTGGCGACCTTCCAACACTAACGGGCTCAGGTTCGCGCGCGCGGCATAAATCGCTGCGGTCAATCCGGCGCAGCCGCTTCCAATAATGATCAGTCTTTCCATCAATAAAACTTAGCACACAGCGCAAGTTGTTGCCGCGGTGAGGGCGTTGTCATCAATGCCTCAGTAAGCCATTGCGGCGAAGCCACATGACACGTCAGGTGCGTGGACACACGGCCAGCTATGCCGTCACGTTCACGCCGATTTCATGCAAGCCCGTTACACCGGAAAATGGGCCTCTATCTTCTTCCCATTCCTGCACATGGCCTTTTCCGTCGGTGGCCCGGACGAGTAGCGCGTAATAGCCCGCTGCATCTGGCATCCATTCGGTTTTCCACAGCGACCACGCCAGATTGCCGCCGGAATAATAAATCTCAGCGTCACGCCACGATTTGCCGCCGTCGCTGCTAAATTCCACGCGCGAGATACCGCGGTCACCACCGTAGGCGATCCCCTTCACTTCAATCGGCCCGTGCAGTTTGCCTAACGAAAACGACGACCATGTATCCGGCACGTCAATTCTCGATCTTGTCGGCGTCATGAAATCGGGACCCCAGCCCTGTGCTTCGTAAAATCCTTTCGCGTTCGCGTCCGTCGCTTCGATTCGGGTGAGCCATTTCACGTGTTTTTCGCCGAAGTAACCCGGGACGATGAGACGCAGTGGATAACCATGTCGATCCGGCAACTCCGCGCCGTTCATTTCATAAGCAAGCAGGGTGGTCGGTTCCAGGGCCTTCTCCAGTGGAATCGTATCGGTGTAATTATCGACCCCATGAAAGCGCGCGCGCACCGCGCCGGACAGCGGCACCGCCCGATCCAGAACGTCCCGCAACGGAAAACCTTTCCAGACAGCGTTGCTGATTAGTCCCGCATCCAAACCATTGCTGATGCACATCAGCGTTGTTTCCTGCTCCTTCGTTTCGAATCCCAATAGATCGTCGAATCGCCACGTGGCGGCGTTCTTCACGAGGCCGCCTACTTCAAGATGCCAAAGATCGACGTCCACCCGCGGATCGACCACATTCTTCGTCACACAATAAAACAATTCGTTAGGCGTGATCGGCTGCACGATGCGGCCTTTGTACTGCGTGCCGTCATAACTAAATGTCGCAGCACGATAAAGCTTGCGAGCCAACGCGATCCCACCGCCCGTAACTGCAGCTCCGATGGCGCCCAGCACAAAAGCACGCCGGCCCATCGCAGGACTGAATTCGTAGTCCCGGTTTCCGATTCTTCCTTGTACAAGAAATCGAAAACCAACGACCAACGTGCGCTCGAACACAAAAACGCACAGCGCGAAACCGACCAGCGTGACCAGACGCGCCGCGCCGATGGGCAGGCCAATGTAACTGGTGCCCAAAACCGGCCAAAGCGCGATTGCAAACACGATGATAGGCAAAAAAACAAAGATCGACATGGTCCAAAGCGCTGAAGCGCGCCCAGGATTACACCGCGAGAACAATCCAAGGAATGCTCCGCCAATTGCGCCAACGATTAGTTGACCAACTATCGTCGATCCAACTCCGAGCTGCTTGAGATGGTTGTAACCACCGACCTTGCCCATAAGGGAAAGAAACGGCCCGGGCGGGATGAAAACCGAAAGGCGATCGCCGATGATCACCAGCGGTGTAGCCACGCCCAGTACAGCGAGCAATAACATTGCCGTTGTCATCACGATTCCGGCGAGTAATCCCGCAAGTAGCCCAGCGAAAATTACCTTCGTTACACTCACTCACGGAGAATATGAGTTGTAGAGGCGCTCGTGCCAAGCGCCTCGTTCGTCACTCAGCGTTTGACACAAAGGCCGCTACGCCGTGGGGATGGTTTTTTGCAGCCGAAAGAATTTTCCGCACGCGCTCTACTACCATTGCGGAAGTAACCTGCTTCATACAGGCGTGATCAAACGGGCATTGGCTCAAGCGACGGTAATTGCATGGCGAACACGGTAAGTCCACGCGCACGACCGATTCCGGTCGCTCGTAAGGGCCGATGTGAACGGGGTTGGTCGGGCCGAAGACGCTGACCATCGCTTTGCCAAGTGACGCAGCAACATGCATCGAGCCGGAATCGTTGGTGACAGCGACCTCGGCACGTCGAATCAGCGCTGCCAAATCTCCGGGCGTTGTCTTTCCCGAAAGATCGCATGTCCCGGGTGCTGCAGCGGCGATTTGTTGGCATCGCTGCTGATCGCGCACGGTGCCCGCCAAAGCGACGGCAAATCCATCCTGAAGAAATTGCCGCGCGACACCAGCGAATCCTTCAATTGTCCAGTGCTTGGTCTCCCAAATTGTGCCAGGCACAAGGACGACAAGCGGTTTAGACGCCGGCACGCCGTGCTCCTCCAGCAATCGATTCACCCTGTCGGAAGCCTGCGGCGAGAGGTGAATAGTGAGATCGGGCGGATTATCATCGAGGCCAAGTAACGGCGCGACCCACAGGTACCGATCGATCGCGTGAACGTCGAGCGTCGGAATGGGAATGCGGTGCGTGTAAGCGATCCACGAACCTTCTCGCGCGCCGCGCCAGCCATGGTTGGGGACGTTCTTGAGATCGTGTTCGGCTGAGATTGTCAGACCGCGCTTGATGGGCCGATCAAATCCAACGCGCACACGCGCGCCGCTGATGAGCGTAAAAAAAGCCGAACGCACCTGGCCATGCATGTCGATGACCAACTCGTATTTCGCACGGCGAATTTGTTTGAGCAGATCGACAAACGACCGGAACGCACGCCATCGCCGGCCGCGCTTCGAGAAATCGCGGCGGGCAAAAAGAACGACATTGGAGAGCGCAGGATGGTAGCGTACTACTTCCGCGTTTTCCGGCGTGATCAGCCAGTCGATCCGCGCCCGCGGATACCGCGCACGCAGTTTCACGAGCACCGGCAGAGTATGCACCACATCGCCCAGCGCTGAAGGCTTAATCAGCAAAATCCTCGAGAATTCGGCTGATCGCTGTGCCAATGCGTCAGAATTCTTTAGGGGTTCAACCTGACCGTTCACAAAAGGGATTTCTAACGCTCAACGTTCAACGCCCAACGTCAAATTCAGATAGCTTTAGCGCTCGGGTCAGATTATGCGGCCTGTTTTTCGCCTGACAGCGCGCCGCGGAGTTTTTTCATCCACGCAGAAAATCGGTGCCGGTTTTGCTCGCGCCGCACCACCGCCTCACTCATGACCCAGTTGAACTGAATGACGCGGCGCGGGCCAGAGAACGGCTTGTGACCATGCCACGAGTTATTGCTGCGCCGAAATGCTAGCAGCGTGCCTTCGGTCGGCGGCACTTCGAGAATGATGTCTTCCAGATTCGTCCCGGATCGCAACAATCGAAGCTGGCCACCGGACGATTCCCAAGCCGAATTCATATAAACAAGGATAGTGATGATCTTGGTCTCAGAATCGGTATGGATCTTGCCATCTTTCTCGCTACAACGCCCGCGTACGGTGATCATGTCCGGGCGATTGGTCAGATCGACGTTAAACTTTTCTTCAAACGCCTTGCGAAACTCTTCGCTGCGCATCTCCTCGATCAGCTTGGCAAATCCCGGACCATAAGTCACCTCTCGAAGCGGAAAACTACCCGCCCGGCCAACCTCGGGATAATCCTTATCGATTGCAGCACGCGCCTCAACCCTTACAAACTCTGGAACGACTAGAAACTCAAACGGCTCACGGCTGAGCGGCGTGGTGCGAAATCTCTCAAGATCAAGCATCGAAAGCATTGGGCGACGCTACACAAAAACTCGGGAACTTCTAGATGGAATCGGCTATCCGACGGCGACGCGCACCAATGTCGCAACGATGCGAGAACCGGCCACAAATGTCCCGCGGAACGTGCCTGACACCTTGGATTCGCCACCGGCACGCCGGCGATGGTTTACAGGGACTTCGAGAACACGCAGCCCGTCGCGCGCAGCTTTCATCTGCATCTCCAGATTCCAGCCATAGGTCTGCTCGCGCATGTCGAGTCGTTCGAGTGCATCACGGCGAATGGCGCGAAATGGGGACATATCCGTGTAACGAACCCCGTAGAGAAATCGCAAAATCAGTCCAGCGAGTCGTCCGGCAAAGATTTGCTGGAGATTCATGCTGCCGGGTTCGCGTTGTCCGCGCGTGCGCGAACCGATCACGAAATCGTGCGTGCCGTGCGCTACGGGATCAACAAGCTGATTCATGAACGCGGGCACGTCGCTGCCGTCGCCATCGAGAAAAACCACAATGTCACATTCGGGCGAAAGCCCACGAATGCCGGCAGCACAAGCGCGTCCGTATCCACGCGGCGCGGTCACCACGCGCGCGCCTGCTTCATGTGCACGCTCAGCAGTTCGATCGGTGCTGCCGTTATCAACGACGATCACCTCGTTAGGCAAACCAGTTGCGAGACATTCACGCACAACACCGGCAATCGGTTCCTCCTCATCGAGCGCGGGGATAATGACTGAGATGCTGCTCATCGCAAAACCAGCCACGCGCCGGTGAAGTAAATCACCAGCGCAAAAAAGTCCGCCAGTGCCAGCGTGATCGGTCCT
>QHPC01000136.1 GCA_003218915.1 Verrucomicrobiota bacterium | reverse complement strand
ACGCGGTCATGATTATCTTCCTGGCCCCGGTCGTCGGCGCGCTCACACAAAAGTATGCAGCGTATCGGATGGTGGTAGTCGGTGGAGTAATCTGTTCTGCTGGGGTGTTCATTATGGCGCTGCCGACGCAATGGTTCCAGCCTGCGGCTCAGAGCGTCATTGGACAATGGCTTGGGCATGGTTACCTCGGAGTGCACGGGAGCATTCACCCTTACTACATCATGGCTGCGCTGTATCTGACCGTCTTCTCGATTGGCGAAGCGTTTTACTCGCCGCGCGTGTATGAGTATGCTGCCGCGATTGCCCCGAAAGGCCAAGAAGCGTCGTACGGCTCGCTCGCTTATCTTCCGTTCCTCGTCGGCAAGATCCTTGTTGGAGCGGGCGGATGGTTGCTGGCTGCGTTTTGTCCCGAACACGGTCCGCGGCGCTCCGGAACAATGTGGCTTATCTTCGCTCTGGCGGCATCAGTCGCACCGATTGGCTTGGTTTCGCTGCGTCGCTACATTCGCGTCCCGGAAGCCGGGCGGCCCGATTAATCGGAAAAATGGCCTAGGACAAAGACGAAAGCGCGGCCATTTTCTAGCTGGTTTACGAAGTTAATTAAAGAAGAGTAATCTTGCGCCTGCACCATTTGCCAGAGAACGCGCCGACGTGTAAGTTATATGGCACTCTCACGCAAGTCACACTCTCAAGGTAGTTAGTACGGGAAAAGGGGATCGATAAAATTCAGGAGTCAGGAGAGTATGAACAGCACACGTTTAATACGCCCGCATCATGGGTCGCATAAAACACTTTGGTTTGGCCTGTTTGGCACAATCGTGGTAATTGTCGGTTCGATTTTGTTGGCTTATGCTCAAACACAGAAGAAAGAAGCTGAGAAAATGAATCCAACCAAGCCAATGCCGGCCGAGGCTGAATTGCAAAGACAATTGACTAAAGACCAGTATCACGTGACGCGCGAATGCGGAACGGAAACTCCGTTTCACAACGCCTACTGGGACAATCATAAGGCAGGAATCTACGTCGATATTGTTACCGGCGAACCGTTGTTCAGTTCGCTGGATAAATTCGACAGCGGCACCGGCTGGCCCAGTTTCACCAAGCCTATCTCAAAAGATAACGTCGTGGAGAAAAGAGATTCCTCGCATGGAATGGAGCGCACTGAGGTTCGAGGGAAAACAAGCGATTCACACCTCGGTCACGTGTTCGATGACGGTCCCGCGCCGACCGGCGAACGTTACTGCGTGAACTCTGCGGCATTGCGCTTTATTCCCGCTGAGAAACTTAAGGAAGAAGGCTACGGTCAATATCTGTCGCTCTTTCAATCGCCGCAGGGCCAGCAACAGCAAGCGCAAGGCAACTAATAGTAGGGTCGGCGCGCTGCGCCGACCGGATGCCACGGCGAGCGTCTCTACCCGTGCATCGTCATTTCGTTGCTTCTTAGCGTGAAAGCCCTTCCTTAAATGTGGGGCCGGAGCCGCTAAACTTTTTTGATCCATCATGACCAGGGACGATTTCGATTACGCCATTGAAAACACGCATGTGATCGTCGCTCCTGAGCAACAGATCGCGACCTTCGGTAGCACTAGTTTCAATTTTTATCTCATCTCCGAGCTGATGGATCGGGTCGACCAGGTTCGTGTTCGAAATGGAAAAATTCACGCGGAGCGGCCCCAAATTCTAACGCCAGAACATTATTGCCGCCTGTTGCTGGAAGGTTTCGGAGAAAAGGCGGAGCGGTACGTAGATCAACTGCGCGAGCATGCCCGAAACATCGCCGTGCTTCGTTACGGTTTTCAGTTTCGCAAAACCGATCTGAACGAGCAAACACTGCGCGATTCAATCGATTCAGTGATCAATCGCACGAGACATCACGTCGAGAACGCGAATGAACCGCTCAGCGCGGTGATCCACGGTGTCGATGACGCCTGGGAAGTGTGCCTGCTGAAATTCACCATCGATCTAGTCGACCGTTCCTCCGGTGGCAATCTCGGCGATTTTCGGAAGCGGGGTTTGTTGTAATCGCTTGTCTGCCGGCTTCAGCCTCGAAGATGTTCCTTGATAAACGTGCCAGCGTCAGCGAGCGCACGGCGACCGGGGTCAAGATGAGCATTCCATAAAGGCCATGCATGAATCATATGCGGCCAGATTTCCAGGGTCACACGGTCATCGCCTGCGCCAGCGACAGCCGCAAACCGAGTAGCATCATCAAGCAACGTCTCGGCTGAGCCCACTTGAATTAGTACTGGAGGAAAACCCTTGAGATCTGCGTACAGAGGAGAAACACGCGGGTCCTTGCGATCCATTCCCGCCGGCAGATACGCGTCAGCCAATTCAATCAGATACTGCTTGTGAATGAGCGGATCGACGGCATCCCTGCTTGACAGTGTCGAGCCCGACATCGTCAAATCCGTCCATGGCGAAATTAACCAGGCGCACCCCGGCAGCTCCTCCTGTGCATCGCGCAGCCGGCCGATCAACGCCAATGTGAGGCTTGCCCCCGCGCTGTCTCCGCCAATCGCGATGTGCGCAGCAGAAATATTCTGGTCCCGCAGAAAACGCCATGCCGTCAGTACATCGTGGTACGCTGCGGGGAACGGATGCTCCGGAGCCAATCGATAGGCAATAGCCAGGGTCCGAACTCGAGCGGCGCGACCTGCTTCTGTCACCAGGCGGCGATGACTGACGATTGAACCGGAACAATAGCCGCCCCCGTGAAAGAACATCAAAACGCGGGAGGGATCGCTGCCCGGAACGATTGACCATTCGCCCGGTACCCCGTTGACATCGACGGTAGTGACCTTCACATCGTCAGCTACAGGCCAAACAGAACCGACATCATCAAGGCGTTTTCGTCGCTCAGGCCATCCAACAGGTCGCGGCTTGGAACTTAACAGCGCGCGGATCGCCTCGATTTCGCTTTGAGCCATTGTCTTCGAAGTTGATCGTCAACCTACAAATCGATTTGCAATTCAGAGTACTACAGGTGGTCTCGTAATGTCATTCTGGTCCCGCAGTCGCGGGAGAAGAATCTCGGATCAGTTTTGGATCGATCTTTCCTAAGAGAAATGAACAGAGATGTTTCGCTTCGCTCAACATGACAACCCTATTTGGGAGACGAGCACCAAACTTTCGGCTTTTGTCAGCGCCTAGACCTTGTCATTCTGCGCGCTCTAACGGCAAGTGAAAAACTATCTCCAGCTTAATCTAAGTTTGCTCTACTGGATTTTGATTGCGCCGTTTACCGGGCAGTTTTTCAAAATCGGGCCGATCTTCAGGCAAATGGTGGCCATCGGCGTGCGCGCGACACCGATGGTGGCACTGACGGCGTTTAGCGTAGGCGTAACGCTGGCCATGCAAGCCGCTCATTCTCTCGAAAGTCTAGGCGCGGAAATGTACATTCCCGACCTGGTCATGCTCACCCTTTTGCGCGAAATGGGACCGGTCCTGATCGCAGTAATCGTGATCGGCCGCAGCGGCTCTGCCGTGGCCGCGGAACTCGGCACAATGAAAGTGTCAGAGGAAATCGAGGCGCTTGAAGTGATGGCAATCAACCCGGTCCAATATCTGGTAGTGCCGCGTTTTCTTGCGATGATGGTGATGTTGCCGGCGCTCACCATCTTTGGAAATTACATCGGGATTCTGGGCGGCTGGGCAGTCTGCCGTTTTGCGCTCGACTTTAATACCGCCGGATATGTGCTGCGCGCGCTCGAGAGCGCCGATACTTGGGATCTGTATTCAGGAATGATCAAAAGCGTTGTTTTCGCATGGCTCATCATCACAATCTCGTGCAACGCTGGGCTGACTGTCGAAGGCGGTGCGGAGGGTGTTGGTCAGGCAACAACGACTTCGGTCGTCCAGGCGTTGCTGGCAATGTTGGTGATGAACGCGGTGCTGACGGGAATTTTCTTTTTCGCTGCATGAATGCTAACGCAGAAAACGTCATCGAAGTAACCAATCTCGTCCGAAAATTCGGAGACCGCACGGTGCTCGATGAGATTTCTTTTAATGTTCACCGGGGGGAGACAGTCGTTATCATGGGCGGCAGCGGCTGTGGAAAGAGTACTCTCCTTCGGCACATGATCGGCGCGATGAAACCGACCTCAGGTATCGTGAAGCTTTTTGGCGAGGAAATCACAATGATGAAGGAGCGCGAGCTTGAGCGCGTACGCCTGCGATTTGGCATGCTGTTCCAATCCGGTGCGCTGCTGGCGTCGCAAACCGTGGGCGAAAATGTTGCGCTGCCGCTTCTGCAACATACCGATAAATCCGTCGACGAAATTGAGGAAATCGTGAAACAAAAACTTCAGATGGTGGGACTGACAGGTTTTGAAGATCTCAAACCTGATGAAATCAGTGGAGGAATGAAAAAGCGAGTCGGACTTGCACGGGCGCTCGCGCTCGATCCGGAACTTCTTTTCAGCGACGAGCCGACCTCCGGGCTGGATCCAATCATGACCGCCGTGGTAGATGAACTCACCTTGAAACTGACGCATGGAACCCACATGACCGCGGTGGTGGTGTCTCACGATATGACCAGCGCCTTTCGTATCGCGACGCGGATGATCATGCTAGGGCACGGCGGCATTGTGGCGCAGGGTACGCCGGACGAAATTCGGAACAGTCCAAACCCGGAAGTGCAGCAATTCATTCACGGCGAGGCCGACGGTCCGGTTCCATTGAATCTTTCACAGGAAGAACACGAAGGCCATCAGCAGGTAAAACCACGGCCCTTCATTGCGGCTCGCGATAGATTCCATCGCAAAACAGCATGAGGAAGAACGACGAAGCTCGAATGTCGAATGACGAAGGAATGATCAAATGACGAAGCACGAAACAAAGGTTCACGTGGCGAGTATCTTTTTGTTATTCGGATTTCGTCATTGTTTCGTCATTCGTCATTCAGATTTCGTCATTGTTTCATCAATTGTCATTCCAATCTCGTGGAGGAACTCATGAGTTTGATGAAACGCAACCTATCGGATTATTTCGTCGCGCTATCTGTGATCGCCTGCAGCATCGTTCTGCTGGGGGCGCTGACTTTCGCGCTCTCGGGTTATCGCCTCAAAAAACCGACACGAACTTTGCAGATCAATTATGAAGACGTGACGGGCATCAAGGTTAATTCCGAAGTCCGTTACGCAGGCGCGCCGGCCGGACGCGTGATCACGATGCGTCATCTGACCGCCAAAGAGCGTGATGCCAGCGCGAACAAGAAGGACGCAGTGCGAGTCACCGTTAGCCTTGATGAAGGAATTCCGCCGCTACCCACCGATGTAACCGCTACGCTCAGCTCCGACACTATGCTTTCGCCGAAATTCGTGGCCCTTTCCGCAGGGACGCCAGGAGGGCAAACGCTGGCAAACAATGCGGCAATCGAAGGCCATCCGGCGTACGGCCTCGAACAAATCACCGCGGAAGCCGGGCCATTGTTCGAGAATGCAAACAAGCTGCTCGACAATCTCAATGTGACTGTCACAGGTTTGAAAAAGGATCTCGGGGAATTCACGCCGAAGCTCGGGCCACTGGCCGATTCGTTAAAAATGGACGTGGACAATCTGCAGAACATGATCACAAACCTTCAGGGCGTAGCCCAGGGCGCGGATAAGGTGTTCGGCTCAGCTGATTCCTTCATCAAAACGACGGACAAACAGCTTTCGGAAGATTTGAAACAACTGCACGTGACTCTTTTGAACCTGAAAGTGGTTACCACGTACGCGAAAGAGCTCGTCGGAACGCTCGCTGCCAAGCCAAACCGCGTCATCTTCAGCGGCAAACCAGCAACGCTAACGCCTGAGTCGGAAATTCTTAAAAGCTCAAAACCTGTGCCGGCGAGAAAGCCGTAGGTCAGTTGCAGCCGCGCGCTAAGCACCTGCCGTAACCTGTAGAACGGGAACGGCGCAGTTTCATAAGCACCAGGTCGATCAATCGTGGGCCCACTACCTCTTTGAGAATCGCACTATGGCAGGTGTATCTCGATAATGTTGCCGACTTCGTTGAACACACGGATGATCGCCCGGTTCGATCCCGAGTGCGACCGGTACTTCGCGTACGCAACCGCGTTGCGGACTGCGTCGGGTCCCGCATACCAGATTGGGCCGCGCCGGAGCCGGCCGCTGATTAGATCAAAGCGGTCTTGGTCCTTGCGAGGACGGATCTCATAAACGTCCTGGGCGGGGCTTGCGGACATTTCGATCCGGTTGTTTGCGCCCCCCAACAAGCTTGTGTGCTCGGGCTTCCACCAGCCCGAGGCTGCTCTGTTCGGTATCCATGGCGTCCATATCGCTCACAATCGAATCCTGTGAAGGCGAACAAAAGAAACATTTCCGTCACTTTTCCGGACTTGGAGTGCCCAGCGCTTTGGTAAAGGATCGAAGAAGAAGCAGCCCACGATCAGCCCCTACTACCTTGGATTGTGTCGATCTAATTTTGCTAACGTTTCCAAGGTAATGGCGAATTACACAACCGGCTTGATGCACGCCATGAACCCTCGCTGAAGCGCGAGTCGATGAGTATGACGCGCCTGGGTAGAAACGAACCCCCGGCGCGCGCGATGGATTTGATACATCGCTTCGCGCAAAATACTTGGGACTTTCGCCCTCCAGTTTCCGTAGAATTTCGTAGAGGTCAGCATGGGAAAGCGTGGGCGCCCCCGAATACGCTCAGCCGAATACTGGCGCGCGTATTACACACAGAAGCAGCGCGAATGGCGCGCTGCCCATTACTGGCACGCGTATAACACGCGAAAAAAACGCGAACAGCCGCGCCGCCAATCGGCCCGCGCTAAGACGGCGAAAACAAAAAGTAGCGGTGCACATCGTGCATAACGGTGCTTGCCTGTGCAGAAATGGGCTTCATATAGCTGATCTTGGTTGCTCCGAGGTTTGGCGGCCCAAAGCCGCGGCCAGCGACCCGCCTCAGGCGGGCTACAACTATGAATGACTCAAAGAGCGGTTGCTACTATTTGCGATAGCGCCACATCAATTTGAGAAAGCGAATCGCATCGCGCAGTGGACGAATTTTGCTCACCTGATCGGTGTAAACTGTCGTGATTGGGACCGATTCAATCCGGCACCCTTTACGGCAGGCGATGATGAGCACTTCAGTGTCGTAATCGAATCGGTCTCCGCCCCCAAGCAACTCTGGAATCAACTGGCGATCCAACATGCGGAAACCGCACTGCGTGTCAGGAATTTCTTGTCTGCAAAGGCGGCTAATCTGCCTGCTCATGTAACGATTCGCCACACGCCGGATAAATGGCATTCCGGCAAGGTTGTTCATGCGGTTGCCGATTAAAAACGTCGACTGCGTCGCGGAAGCTGCTGCTGTGAGGAACCGATCAATCTCCTCTGGAAGGTGTTGACCGTCGGAATCGAGGAGGCTCACCCACATAATTTCTTGATCCGACCAGTGCGCTAATCCTGTCTTGATCGCATCGCCTTTGCCGCGGTTTTGATTGTGAGTAATAACTTCCGCGCCAGCTTCGCGCGCGCGTTGCGCCGTCTGGTCGGTTGAGCCATCATCAACGACTAGGACATGGTCGAGTCGCTCGCGAGTTCGGCGAACGATGTCCCCTATATGGTTTTCGTCCTGATACGCAGGAATGATTGCGGCGGTTTGCGAACGAATCTGAGCGAGCGGATCGCGCTCGGTCTCTGTCATCGGGGGCCGGAAGCGACGTGGAGAAAACCTTTTCTGCGCGCAATGTCGCCGTAGTAATTGAATTGCTCCGGGGTGATGTATTCCACCACGGGCAAATGCTTCGGCGTCGGGCGCAAATACTGGCCCATGGTGAGCACTTCACAGCCAACCTCGCGCAAATCGTCCATGGTCTGAAAAAGTTCCGTCTCCTTCTCGCCAAGGCCGAGCATGACACCACTCTTGGTCACTACTCTCGAAGACAATTCCTTTGCGCGTCGTAAGACTTGCAAGGAGGTACGGTACTTTGCACGCGAACGGACCAGCGACGTGAGGCGTTCCACCGTTTCCATGTTGTGGTTGTAGACATCAGGGCCAGCGTCGAGAACAATCTGGATGCACCAATCCTGCGCGTGAAAATCGGGAACAAGCACTTCGACAATCACTGAAGGATCCATCTCTCTGATTGCCGTGATTGTGTGGGCGAAATGATCGGCCCCGCCGTCCTTCCGGTCGTCGCGCGCGACGGCCGTGATCACGACATGTTTTAATTTCATCCGGCGGACTGCCTCGGCTACGCGCTGCGGTTCGTCTTCCTCCAGCGCGAACGGTTTAGCTGTTGTCACGGCGCAAAATCCGCATGCGCGGGTGCAACGATCGCCAGCGATCATAAAGGTGGCTGTGCCCTGGCTCCAACATTCCCATCGGTTTGGACATTGCGCGCTCTCGCAAACTGTGTGCAACCGCAGATCGGAAATGAGCGCCTTGGTTGAAAAGAAAACGGGATTGGACGGCAACCGCACCTTGATCCAGGACGGCTTTTGCCCCTGGTGCAATGCTGGATCAATCTTTGCGCACGACATGGAACAAAATTTACAACGTAAAAAAAGTTACAAAAGTTAAAACGTAGGGACAGGACCTTCAACGCTTTAGCAAAGAGTGTCATCCCGAACGAAAGTGAGGGACCTCACATTCGCGGCGTAAGGTATATCAACACTTGTTAACGTGACTCAAGACTGTGAGGTCCCTCGTCGTCTTCGCGACTCGGGATGACCACGCGCTAAAGCTTTGTCCGTCCTGAAAGCGCCGCGGAAAGCGTTAGCTCATCTGCGGATTCCAGGCCGCCGCCGGCCGGAATGCCGCGGGCAAGGCGCGTGAGATTGACCGGCTTGTTCTTCAAGAGATCGACAATGTAATTTGTGGTCGATTCGCCTTCGACATCGGCAGGCAGCGCGAAAATGATTTCGGCGATCTTCTCCTGATCGACGCGTTCCAGTAGTTCCTTAATGCGTAAATCGTCGGGGCCAATATGATCGAGTGGAGAGATCTTCCCTCCAAGAGAATGGTATCGCCCCCGAAAAGCATTGGTTTTTTCCAGAGGAAGAATGTCGGTGGCTTGCTCTACGACACAGAGCAGCTCTGTCGAGCGTGAGGAATCGGCGCATATGTCACAGATTTCGCCGGCAGCAAAAAATCCACAAAGCTTGCAGGAACGAATTGACTGCCGTGTGTCGGTGATTGCGCGCGCTATTTGCTCCGGCTTATCGTCCCGTGCCCGCACCATCCAGAGCGCGATCCGCTCCGCGGAGCGAGGACCGACTCCTGGCATTTGTCGCAGTTGCGAAACCAAATTCCGGATCGCGACCGGATATTCCGTCCTTCTCAACGCTCCGCTCAGCTTTCTTCCAACGACGACTCTGTTAACTGAAGGACGAGCGGCTCGAGCCGGCGAAAATAGAATTCCAATGCAGGATCGTCTTCTCCCTCCGGACCGCGTGCTTTCTGAAATTCGGAATAGGCTTCCGCCCAGCGTTTTTCCCGATACAGAACCACGCCGCTCCAGAAAGAATCTCTTCGGGCGACATGCTCTGGTTTGGCTTCTGCGGTAAGCCAGAGCGGCTCGTAGATTTCAAGTCGATCATGCGAGTTCGTTCCGCTAACAAAATCAATTGGACGCGCAACGATCGTCTCGCTCACGCTATCGAAAGTAGGCGTATCAATCAGGATCCTTGATCCATACCGGTGATTCAGGGCACAGAATCTGCGCGCGAGTTCAATCGGTTCGCCGCTGGCTAAAAGCGCCGGATGTGCGCTGTCCTTCAGCGCGCCGGCAACGATCGCGCCTGAACTGATCCCAGCTTGCATGTCCCAGTCGCCAAAAATTTCCTCGTTTTGCTGTCGTTGCTCGCGAAACTTCTTTGTCAGCTCGAGAACAGCACGCACCGCATCCTCTGCATGTTGACCCCCGGCATTCGGAAATCCAAAAATCGCAACGACGCCCTCGCCATCGGCAGCCTGCAGATAAGCTCCCCTCTCGATCAGGTCATCGGTAGTCTCACGAATAAATTTTGCCATGGTTTCAGCGAAACCGGCGGGATCAGATGAATTGATGACTCCATGTCGATTGGCAATGTCGCAGACGACCACACTTGCGTGGTACGCTTTAGCCTGCCCATCGAACGGACCATCGCTGACACGACGAAATTCTTTTCTCGAGAGGCGGTTGGCAAAAACTGTGCGCACTAAATGCGAACGGTCCCTCCGCAAAAAGACCGTCCAGCCTTCCACGAAGGCAACCGCCAATGCGACTGCAAAAATGCACGGAACCGGCTGGAAAAAGATCCGGTAAAGCGAGCAGACCCACGAAAGCACAAGAAGTTCAACCAACAAAACGCCGAACAATAGATAGTTTCGCGACCGTCCTGCGGCCGGGGGATTTCTCAGACTGAGCCAGGTAACGCCGGCAGCTATCAGCAGAACGAAAACGTACTGCCACTTTTCACCCACGACCCTAGTCGCGCCGGCATAATTGGAAACAAGGTGCGCAACACCAGTCTCAAAGCCCGCTAACACCTTCGTCGCATGCAAGACTCCCACAACGATGGCGACAGCAACTCCAATTACGAGCGTTGTGATCAACGAGCGCTTCATGAACAATCAGGCTTTTTGAGCAGCTGCCCCCGGATAATAGGATTGCACCACCAGTTCACTTAAGAATTTGTCCGGCGCATCGACCGCTCCGGCGTTAATGACAAATTTTGTCTGGCCGGTGTTCTTTTTGATCAGACTTAATCCGAACTGGTAATCCTTGAATAAGTGAGCGCAAAGATCGCTCATGGTCATCCGCTCAGCTTGCGCGCGCTCGACCAGGCGCCGCACTGCAGCTTCCTCCAAAACAATTTCCAATCCATGCTCACTGTTGAATATCTCTGCAAATTGACGCGCGCCGGCTTCGAGCATTTGCGCCTCGAGTTTGTGCCCCTCCGCCATCAATCGGTTGAGCACACGCTGTGGCTCGCGCACGAGCGCAGCGGTAACACGCAACTGGCTCAGGCCTGAGCCTGCCAGGTAGTATTTGTAATCGCGGAACAATTTTTCGAATACCGTCAGCAATCCACGTGCGCCGGTTTTTTCCATGGCGGCAGCTTCCGACAGTAGCCGCAGCGCTTCGTCCTCGAAACTGATCTCAATGCCGTAAGCGCGAAAGGCGCGCTCATATTGCCGGAGCAAGCTACCCTCGGAATACTTCATGATGCTGAAAAGATCATCAGCATCCAGGTCTTCACACACCACGCGCACTGGTAGTCGGCCAATGAATTCCGGCTCAAACCCGTATTCGATAAAATCCTGGGTCGTCACGTGCCGGAACAATTCATTGTCCATCACCTGAATCGGTTCGGCGCTAAATCCGATCTGACCCTGGCGAACACGTCGCGCAACCTGTTCCTTTAATTTCTCAAATGCGCCGCTGACCACGAAGAGAATGTGCCGGGTATTGATCGTTTCTCGTTTTGCCTTGCCGCGCCGTTGAAACTCGAAAGCCGCCTGCAATTGGGCCTGCAAATCGTTCATGCTGCGCACGGGAACTTCTGTTTCCTCCATTAACTTCAGAAGCGTGGTCTGCACGCCCCGCCCGCTGACGTCCCGGCCGATTAAGTTTCCGGCCGCCGCGATCTTGTCGATCTCATCGATATAAATGATCCCGAACTGCGCCAGGTTTACGTCGCCGTTCGCCTTGTGTACGAGCTCGCGCACCAAATCTTCCACATCGCCGCCGACATATCCCGTCTCGCTGAACTTCGTGGCGTCCGCTTTCACAAACGGCACTTTGATCAGGTCGGCAATGTGTTTGATGAGATAGGTTTTGCCGACCCCGGTCGGTCCGACCAAAATCACGTTTTGCTTGAGTAATTGGCATGGTTGTAATGATCGCAAACGGCGATCGCCAGCACCTTCTTGGCTTCATCCTGCTTGATCACGAAGCGGTCGAGATGCGCTTTGATGTCCCGCGGCAGCAGATTGAATTCGAATTCCTTGTGATCGGTCTTCTCCGGCTTTTCTTCCTCTTCGGCCGTCGCGGCCTCCGGCTCGGCAAACGTCGCCACTGAGACCCGGTCGCCGAAGTTCTGTTTCATGAACTCCGTGATCTTGGACTTCAATTCTTCCGGCGAAGGAAACTGCGGCGGTGGTGGGTTTTGCTCCATATCGCGATCACGAAAACGTCGCGTCAAAAACCAATAATGGCAATGATTCGTCTAGAATCTGACTCTCAGGGCTGGGAATTCGTTCATCCTCCATGTTGCGCCTTCGGCGTGTGAGCAAAAACGCGAAGGGTGAACGGTCGCCGCGGCGACTCCTCAACGCGTTGCCTGAGCCGCCCGGGATATATCCGGCGAGAGAAGAGAAGTCTGTTCTTTATATTCAGGCTTGGCTCTCGCAGCGGCTTCAGCCAATTCCCTCGCCGCTTCGGTTTGCCCGGTTTCACTAGCAAAGACCGCGCAACGCCACTGTCGATCTGCGGCATCACCCGCTGCTGGATCGATGAACGATTTGGATACGGCCAGTATTTCCTTTGGCGAGAGCTTGTCCCACGTGATCCATGCGATCCCATACGGAAGTTTCATGGTGAGGCCTTCATCCGTGGCGCTCACTATGCCTGTATATTGCGCGCCAGAGCTATCTGTGAGCGTACCCGAGAAATGCGCACGATTGAGATTGTCCATCAGAGTGTTCTTCCAATCGAACATGAGACGCGCCCTCTTCTCGGCAACGTCTTCTGCCGGCTTATAGTATCCGCCGATCAGTTTCACATTCCTGATCTCCTCAGCCGCTTGAGCAAATTGATAAAGGGCGACCTGCTCTTTATAACTGGCAAGTGCTTTATTCCACGGACCGCGATCAAACCAGCTCGTCGCAAACGCCGTGAGTTCCGTCCACGAGGGCAAAAAACTGGGCGCGATAACGAATAAAATCCCAGCCGCCGCGTCTCACCGCCACTGATTGCGTCGTCCAATTCCAGCTCACGCCAAGCCCGCTCAAGCTCTGCCACCAGATCGTCGTACGAAGAAAAACGCTGCGCCGGATCAGCCGCGATCATTCGCTGTAAAACCTCTGCAGTCGCTGCAGAAACGTTCGGCGCGGTCACCTGCAAATCGAGAGGCCGTTGTTTTGATTCGAACAATGCGGTCGCGGAATTTGTGCTGGCTTTGATTGGCGGTTTGCCCGCAATCGCATGAAAGAGTGTTGCGCCCAAGCTGTAAATGTCGCTGCGGAAGTCCTCCGGGTCGTTGTTCAGTCTTTCCGGCGAGACATATTCGGGGGTTCCCCAAACGACACCCCCAATTCCCCAACGTTGCGTTCCGGTGCTGGCAAGACCGAAGTCGCCGATTTTTGCTGCGTGTTCATCGACAAACAAAATATTAGCCGGCTTCACATCGCGGTGAATCAGACCTCGCCGGTGCGCGGCACGCAGTCCCTTTGCAACTTGAATGCCAATCTCGAGGACCCGCTTTTCCGGCAACTGCGGTTGCAAGGCCATCAGATCGTCGAGGCTTCCATGATCGACCAACTCCATTACCACGTAGAACTGACCGTGATCTGTTCCCGAATCGAAGACCTGTATCACGTAAGGATGATTCACAGCGGCAGCAATGCGCGCTTCCTGTTGCAATCGATCCTTATGATCTTCTTCGGCGCCGAGATCTCTGCGCAACAGCTTCAGCGCCACGAACCGATCCAGTTGCATATCGCGCGCCTTATAAACGGTGCCCATCCCGCCAACACCAAGCGTCTCAACCACGGCGAAATGATCGAAGGTTCTCTCCACGCGTACTTTCTTGCCACACGTAGGACAAGCGATGCGCGCCAATGGTTCCGCCGCGGTCGTATCGATTGTCGTTCCGCAACCGGAGCATGTTTGGGCGGTGGGCTCACTCGCCATTGGGCAGCAATTGTAACATATTCACACCCTGCAGAGCAAAGAGTAGCACTGGCACGCTTTGCTTCGGCATTTGCGGGCGTCTCGCCTGCCAATTCACAAACTGCTATTGTCGGTTCAATTGTTCGCCATGCGAGATTAAAAAGCCGCGGCACGCATTCATCTATCCATGAGGCAACTCTCAGCCGAAAAGTCGACTCGAATCGAGCTTGTCGTATCAGCGAACGAAGCAAGGCTTCGGCTCGACCAATTTCTGGCGAAGCGACTTCCAGAATTCTCCCGGTCACGACTCCAACATTTGATCCGCGATGGGTTTGTTCGACTCAACAACGCAACCAGCCGGCCACGCCAAATCGTTCGAGGCGGCGATAAGATTCAACTGACCGAGCCGCCACTGGAAAAGATCGAGACCCTGCCGGAGCAGATTCCCCTTGAGATCCTTTTCGAAGACAATGATCTCGTCGTGATCAACAAGCCGGCGGGGCTTGTCGTTCATCCGGGCGCCGGTCATCGCGAACACACTCTGGTCAACGCACTCCTCAACCATTGCTCGATGTTGTCGGGGATCGGCGGAAAAGAGCGCCCCGGAATCGTTCATCGTCTCGACAAAGAGACGAGCGGCTGTCTTGTCGTGGCCAAAAACGACGTAGCCCATCGCGGATTATCCAAGCAGTTTGCTGACCGTGCGGTGGAGAAGATTTATCTTGCGCTGGTGTCTGGAAGATTGCGCAAGCCGACTGGAATAATCGAAGAAAAAATCGGACGACATCCAGTCCACAGGCAACGAATGAGCGCGTCTGCTTTGCGCGGACGCACGGCCAAAACCGAGTATCGAGTCGTTCAGTCGAGCGAGCGCGCCAGTTTGATCGAATGTCGGCTGCACAGCGGACGGACCCATCAGATTCGCGTGCATCTTCATCATCTCGGTCACCCCGTGCTCGGCGATAATGTCTACGCTCCGCGTTTTGCAAAGGAGTTTCCGCGACAAATGTTGCACGCTTGGAAGCTTGGATTTCACCATCCTCGCACTGGGAAATGGAAAAGCTTTGAAGCGCTGTTGCCCGACGACTTTAGCCAGGCTCTCGCGAGAAGCGGTTTGGAGTTCCGCCTCCAGGCGGCCCAAGCCAATCTCACGCCATGACGGCGCGCGTTATCCCGATTGGGCGATGGAAATGGTAAATCGGTGAGAGGGAAAAGAGCGAAGAGCAAAGGGCCAAGAGCGATGCCGCCTTAGAGCGTGCGAGAGAAATTGGTGATTTTGCGGCGTTCTTCGTCGCAATCCCACAACAGATCATCAACTTCTGAACTTTCTAGCAAACCGAGCTGTTCGAAGACGAGGATCATCGATGCGTCTTCAAATAACGAACGTCGAGTGATGTTTAGGAATTGGATAAATTCCTGTTTGTGCACACTTCTCGATCCCTCCGCAATGTTGTTAGAAATCGAGAGGCCCGCGGCTCGCAGTTGCTCCGCACATCGCTAAAGTCTGCGCTTATCGAGACGTTCAACAATTCGATGAAACTTCACTGCGAGATTCACTGCTCTGTTCCGGATCTCGAGATCCTCAAAACGCCAGTTGGTCGCCGAGCCCGCTTGGGGCTTGGCCCTTCGCTCTTTGCGCTTCGCTCCTTGCCGTTAGCCTTTCTGTAATCTCTCATAATCTTTGAGTCGGTTGTCTTGTAGTCCGTGGTCTTGTGGTCAGTGGTCAATAGTCTTGTCGTCCAGCGCGCCCTCGCGCTTTGGCACCATCGCGCTTGCCAGCATTGTCTGCACGATCTCGCCCTGTTGGTTCGTAGTCAAGGCCACCGCAACTCATCACCACCAAGCCCGATAGCGCCCTCGGCGAAGTTCAACGTTTGCACAAAGAGCCGCATCGTAAGGGCAGCCGTGTGCCAGCCACTCGCGATTAGTCCTTTGAAAAGTGTTCGCTCTGCAGCTTTCTGGTTCAGATGAAACATCTGCGGATCGAACTTGTGCGCGAACTCGACGACCTCCTTCTCCGTGACATTTAGCGGCTCGGATCTAAACCGGTCACCAATTTTCAAATCATCGAAGTAGTGCTCTTTCATTTCGTCTCTCTTATTCATTCTACAATGGCGAGATCAATTGATGCGCCATCCGGTGGGATTGAGCAATGCCTAATGTGTGGGTTGGGTGCAAACCATTAACCACGAACGATTGACGACGGCGTTATAGTCCCGTGTTCTCGTTAGGCAGCATTCGGCACAGCCACACCGCACCGTGGCTATAGTGCTGCGTACTTTTGAGATTGGTTCTACGCTCGCAGCACGCGAGGTAAAACTGGTCTGTGGCAACGACACGAACTGGCTCTTGTTCGACGCAGATTACGTCCCGAAACTTGGGCAAGTAGAACATGTATTAACAATCAACATGAAAGAGGAGGCATCATGAAAACACTAGTTATCACACTCGCTTGGTTGCTACTTGCTCCGTTGGCATTTGCGCAGCCGGGCTTGGCGAACAAGAAACAAACGACCGCAGAACCAATAACAGTAACGGGAGCGATCATCAAAATGACGATTGAAGAAGGTGCGGCTGCCACTTATCAGCCTATCAATACGCTTGTCGTTCGCGAGGAAGGGTCCAATAGTCCGGGCCGTTATGTCCTCAACGGACGAGGTCACGTGTTGAACAAAGCCGGCCAAGTGGTCCAAACTGCGATCAAACCCGGCGCTCGTGTGCGTGTCTATTACGCAAACATGGGAGATCTGCGTACGATTGATCACGTGGTTCTTTTGGACTGAGTCTGCACGGAGCTTCAGACAACATTAATAAAAGCTGCAGGGTTCCGAACCCTGCGGCTTTTTTTGAATCGACGGACACGGCGCGACATTCAGACTTGGTTCGAATTCCCGTGAGTTAGAGGGTTACTTAACCGTTCTCCCAATCGTTGTAGCCACGGCCCTATGAGCTGTCGTCTGGAACGCTCCGCAGGAGCGTGGCTACAGAGTCTTCGAATGAGAGCACCTCGATCTGCAATCGTTTCAGTTGTTTAAACGGCACAAATAGCCAGAGGCATCCGGATGCCGAAATAAATTCGATCCATTTGTGTCTCAAATAAGAGAGGCGACCCATGATGAGGACGTTACTTTATTTGAATGATTTGGAGGGCATCTAATGAATGGAAAGTTTCTACTATTCGGAGAGGATGAGATTGAGAACAGTTTGATGCGTTTTGTCGATCGTAAGGTTGGCGAACAACGCCGAGACGAACGGCGACTTGCCGAGCAGCGCACCACAAAGCACCGATTCCAGGCACGAAAATCGTGCGTTGCGGATGCGCGCAGTTATCGCATTGCCAGGCGATTGCCCGCGCCAGGCGTCGCGCGATTCGACTGGAAAGCTCTAATCCCCACCCGCCGGACTTATCTAATCGGCATCGGTTGGCTCAAGAAACTTCGAAACGATCACCTCAAGCACTGGGTAAACGCGAAACAGGTCAGCTAACGATCTCTTATAGTCGCGGATAAGAGCCGCATCGGCGGCACGCAACTTCTCGACATCCTGTACGGCTTTGCAATGCGCGGTGCTTCGTGATTCAATGCCAATTATGAAACGGCTAGCACTATTGGGACTGATAATCTTAATGCCCGCGCTACTCGAAGCGGACGAGAAAGAAACGATGCTCCAAGCGTTAGGCCAATTCGAGCAGGCGCGACGCTCAACAACGCCTTGCGAAGTGAGCAACAACGCCTGTCAAACCCGTGAGATTTGGTTGGCGCAACAAGCAGCACAAACAGCGGATCAGTACTTAAACACGCCGGACGCCAAAGAGAGCCAATGGCGCTTAGTCGCGCAATCAATCATCAAATACAGCCAAGCGCGAAGCGAAGCGTACGCGGCATACGTACGCGCCCGTAATCAGGACCCGGATGTCGCCGAAAAGGCGTACCATTCAATCGTTGATCCGCTGGAGCAGGACTTCGTAGGGCAACTGAAAACCACCCTGCGAAGCGACGAAAATTCCCGCGAGATTGCACAGCGTTTCGGGCTGGTTGATTTTTGAAGTCCTCGATCCACGCTTACGAAATCCGCCCGCGCAAAGATAAACGCGGCTTTGATATGATCTCCGATGCGGAACCAACGTCGTTTTGGATTGCCGAATGGGAAATGATGCGGCCAGAATGTCCATCACCATGAAAAACCCGCGATTTCCTGCGCTATCATTCTTTTCTGCCCTTCTCATTGGGATTGGCTGGACTCTTATCGCAATCGGAATTTTGGTACTGGTTTTGTGCGCGATAAGTCTATTCAGTTCCTCGGCAACCGACTTTGGCGCCGTCTTGACGACTGCCATGACTTTCGGGTTAGCCAGCCTCGCGCTTGTTCTCATTGGATTGTTCACAGTGACTGGCGGCGAGTCGGTTCGCGTCTTTCTTGCGATTGAAGCAAACACGCATGCTTGGACAGCTGTGGTAAAGCGACCCGAATGACGCCATAGATTACACGAAGTTTCGCAGGCGATCATATGATGGCGCCATTCGCGTTTACGATGAATCGGGCAGCGTGGTTCGCAACGCATGAGTACGCGGGCGTTTTCAGAGAGTCGTGATGGCAAAATCCACCAAAAATACTCGTTTTTGGATGACAAAACAGCAAGATGCAATCAATAAAAGAACGAGGGAACGAGATCAAACTGCAGCGACGAAAGCGGCTATGGCAGAAGCGAAGGTCGTCGATTAACGGCATAGGACTGTTTGCTACTCTACCGATCAGAGCAGGCACGCCGATCATCGAGTTCAAAGGCCGCATTATTCCGTGGGAAGAAGGTGCAATCATGTTACTGCGCGGCGCGAACCATGTTATCAAGTTCGATGCCAGGCACGACATGGATGCCCGACCACAGTGGAGTCCGGCAGGCCACGTCAATCACGGTTGTTATCCCAATTGCGCCATAAAAAAGAAGCGCGGTGGCCTGTGGTTGACCTGTATCCGGCCAATTGAACAGGGCCAAGAACTCTTAATCGACTACGACTTCGAACTGGGCGAAGAATTTGAGCCGTGCAGGTGCGGACATCCCCGTTGTCGCGGACTGATGCTCAGAAGAAAGGACTGGCCGAAACTGCGCAAACTAATGTCTAGGGTTTTATGAGGCTGATCTTTAATTAATCACCGGATCCGAAACTAATGAATGCCCATCCCAAACAACACCGACAAAAATTCAAGTCACCTGTTGGAGAATTCTTATCGACATCCCGGCGCTAGAAATCATCTTTCTTGATGTGCTGTTCGCGGTTGTTGTGAATATTTAGCCCGGCTCGCGCGGCAAAAGGCGGAACGCAGCCGCTCGCGTGATGCAATGATTCGCGTTTATGGTGAAGCCGGCAATATGATCGAGACGCATAAGCACAAGGGCGATTCCAACAGCGGCGATAAGGCTTGACGCGGTCGCCGCCGGGTCGCAAAACCAGCGAAGTTGTGAGAATCATTTTGTTAGCCGCTACCGCGCTTGCTGCCCTTAGCGGTTGTCAAAGTGCCGCGGAGAAGCAACGCCCAGAGGCGGAGGCACAGTCAGGTGACCTCGCCAATTGTGCAAAGATTCGCGTAGTGTCGGGTGGCTGTAGGGGAAACTCGCGTTTTACAGAGGTATACGTTGACAACATGCACAAGAACCAGGCGGTGCGGGCGACCGTTCGGAAGCATTCGCAGGAAGGCGACGACGACACAGATTATGCCATTGCCGAAGGTGGCCAGCTCTTTATTGGCTGCGGTGGAGGCGGCACCAGCTTTGTTGTTATCGGCTGCAAAGTGTTGAAGGGTGAAGCCGAAAAAGAGTAATGAACGACAGCTCGAATTACCGCTCGGTTCACTAATCACTTGCACGGCGGAACTCCCGCGCCATAGCTTCTTAACTCGCCGGAGCCTTGCCCGAAGGCTGGTTAGCACGCGCTAGATGCCATCCCAAGTTCCGTTTAATGACCTGGCAAGTGATGGGTATAGCTGTTGCGGCTTGTTCTTTGCAGTTCTTCACCGCTGACTCGTACGACGTCCAAGGTGCTAGCCTCCGCCGCCCAGCTTCCACTGTCATTAAGTTCGACCCAGCGACCAGGCAGACGACTTCCAGTAAACGCGGGTACCCAAACCCAATGGCGCCCTTTGTTCGCGGTTACAGATGCCCGCGACGCTGGCGCTGCCCTCAGATCAAAATTCAGCCGTGTCAGCTCACCCGACTCAATCGTTGTATTATTGATGGAAGTTTTGACAGCGCCGTGCACAACCAATGTGATTCGGTAATTGCCTGCCGGGAGACCATCTAAAATGTAACGGCCGTTTACATCCGTCTTAACGGTTGTGAGCAATCTTCCACCATTTTTCGTTTCGATCCGAATATCCGCCCCTTCTATCGGATGCCCTTTAGCATCCTTCACGATCCCTTCCAGCACCGAGCTCGCAGCCGATACGCTCGCGACAAGAAGAATCAACCCTGTGAAACCAACCATTATTTTCTTCATCATAATGCCTCCAATGTTTTACTGAACAAATGTCTGAAGCTGGTTTGGATTGAACAAGAGCCACTTGGTGTTTTTGCCATAGACCGGTTTTACCTCGCCCGCTGCCGATGTGCGTCCGAAATCCAGAGCGTACGCCCATTGTAGTCAATTGCTGAGACGCAGCAGTGCGACGATGTATCGAGAAGATTTCCGTCTTGCGGCCGTGACGTTGGAAGAAATGTCGCCTGCCGGTCACGGGAAATCGCCAGAACGGAGGGCTTGACTGATCACCGTTCCCTAATCACTTATCACGTTCCTTGAAAGGGGCGGTTAGCTCAGTGGTAGAGCATCTCGTTTACACCGAGAGGGTCGGGGGTTCGAAACCCTCACCGCCCATTCTTTTGAAGTGAGAAGTGACTCGTGAATAGTGAGGGGGTCATTTCAACCGCGAATGCACGCGAATCTTAAGAACTTCTGCTTCGTGAGGTACACGGATTTATTTGTGATAATTCGTGTCTATTCGTAGTCAATGATTTGAAAATTCCGCCGATTCCAGCAACGCGTTTCAAGTCGCGATACTTCTTATTTCAACGGGACGAGCAGGCGGCGGCGTTGGCCTGGGCGCGGGAGTCGGACTCCTCGACGGGGTTGGACTCACCTTGAAAATGGTTCCCAGGTTCTTAGTGCCGCCTTCCGTGGTCATACCATAGAGCCATCCATTAACGAGAATCACGTTGTCGATCGGTTTAGAGCCGTCCTCATTATTTGTCCTGCCACTGAAGCTGTAAAGCCGTTGGTAGTTGTTACCATTGGTGTTGATCACGAAAACAGAGCCCAGGTCATTGTCGCCGCCGTTAGCGGTCGTGCCGTAGAGATGGTCACCCGATTGCACAACGTAACCATGATCGCTCGTCGCGCCGTCTGAATCTCCGCCAGCAAAGTCGTGCAGTTCAGTGTAATTGTGGCCGCTGGTATCGATGCTGAACACGACACCGAAGTCGTGGTCGCCGCCCTTGCGTGTCATCCCATACAAGGTGGTCCCGTTGGGATCCAGTGTCAGGCGCCCATGCGGCTCCTTGCCTGTTGATGATGCACACTCCAAAGAGAATAATGTTTGGAAATTCGGCGGGGTAGGCGTGGGCGTCGTCGTCGGCGTCGGCGTGGGCGTTGGTTTGGTGTGCAGGTGGGTGGCGGCCCCGCCGGGTCAAAGGAAAAGATGACACCCTCGCCGTTGTCGCCTCCGGACGCCGTCACGCCGTAGAGGATGTTGTTGGCGACTACGAAACAGCTATGCGACTCGTCGCCGATACAATAGACCGTTAAACGGGGTCATCGCGTCGTGGCGGGAATTATCACCGTCGGGGCAGTCAGCGTCATGACCAGCGAACACGTGATCGATTGAATAACTCGACGCGACCATTGTTGGGATCGAAGTGGAAGATCACACCATAGCTGCCGATGGTCATGGGCGGGGGCCTGGCCGTGACGATGGTTGTAGTCGTGCGCCCGAAAAGCAAGCCGTTCACAGAAGTCAGCGACCCTTTTGGCACAGCTCCATCAAATTGGCTCTGTCGTGCCGAAGGAATAAATCGTACTACTGGAAGACGCCGCGACGCCGCGAGGAATCGCTACCACAGCCACCCCAAGCACAACCGCGACAATGTACTTCATCTTTCGCATATCCATGATAGGCAGCGTGTCCGAAGTGGCGGCGCTTTAGCAAGACTAAATTGACGTGAAATCTGCGCTTCGCAGTTAGTGTTGATTGGTGATTGTCGCAACTGGTTCTCGCTTGTTTAGAATACTACGGCAACACCATTTGAGACCAGAGCAGCCGGCGACTTCTAAAACCGGTGGTGTTCACTCCTTCTCATGGTGCCGGGCCCCTTGTTGGAGCTGTTTCCTTTGGCGCGAGCGAGGCGACGATTTTTTCAAAGCGCGGATCTTTCCGCAGTGGATCCCAAAACGGCAGGAGTTTCAGCTGGCCATAGCTGAGAGTGCTCGGGGAACGGACGGCGATTGCAAGCTGTTCGCAGGCGAGATTGTTCTCGCCAACCCATGCAGCGATCATCGCCAAATACGCTATCATAAGGGGCCCGTTGATTGCATCTTTTCTCGCCGGAAGAAGCTCGACCGCGCGTCGGCCTTCGCGTAGCGCTTCTTCTTTCCGACCGAGACCGGCGTCGATCAAACCAAGCACGCAGAGCGGCGGGCCGTAATTTGGTTGAGCTTTAACCGCTTTCTCCTGCTCCACACGTGCAACGGTGAATGCCGCCCGTGCCGTTTCGTCATCATTGATCATGCGAGCAATAACGCCTTCCATTAGCTGGCGATTTGAGTGAACCGCATAGTCGGTCAGAGGAATTTCGCCGAACGCGTTTAAAGCATCTTTTGCTGCAGAAACGTCGCGCTCGGCCAGTGCACAACTCAGCCAATCATTGGCGATGTTCGGCAAGGCAGTAGGATTTGTCACCCGAATTGAATCGATTGTTTGATGCAGGGATCGAGTATCGGCTTTCCAGTGAAATTCCACGGACGCGCGCGCTACTTTCGTATCGACATCGCCCGGCGCGATGGATAACGCCCGATTTAACACGGATTTTTCTTCGGCATAGCGCCGGAGCACGCCATAACTGATCGCAACCTGCTGGAGCATATAAAAGTCGCGCGGGTCGAGATCAATCGCACGCTCCAGGTTCCGGGTCGATTCCTCCCAACGCCCCTGACGCCTCTCGATGTAACCCTTCAGGGCGAATAGGCGGGGAGAATTGGGGAGGGTCTGGCTCGCCGCTGCGAGTTCAGCCAAGGCTCCCTCGTAGTCGAGGTATCCTCTATAAAGATTATCTGCGCGTGCCAGGTGTGCTTCGCCAGCCTCAGGGCGGATGCGAAACGCCGCCTGGATCGCCGCTTCCGCTAGCGCCAGGCGGGCAGGATTATGGTCGAAGCCAAGGAAGTAAAGCTGGTCATGGGTGTAGGCAAGCTGGCAATAGGCTTGGAAAAAAGAGGGATCGCGGGCGACGGCCTGGTTCAGCAGATCGGCGGCCTGGAGCAGGTCTGCCCTCGCCCTGCTGCTAAATACGGTCAAAAGAAGGTCTCTCGCTCGCAGGTAAAAATCGTAGGCCGCAAAATCCGAAGTCGGTGGCTCTTCAATGGCGGTTTTCTCGCCAGCCGAGACTTTGGCTTCAAGCTGATTTGCGACTTTTTTTGCGATCTCGCTTTGAGTTAAAAACACCTTAGCCAGATCCTGATCGTATTCCTCCGCCCAAACTTGATTGTCGGTGCGAGTGTCTATTAACTGGACGTTTAAATGAATTCTGCCCTCCTCCCAGCGGACGCTTCCCTTTAGCACATGAGAGACGTTCAGTGCCCGCCCGATTTGGCGGGTATTACGTGCGTCATGATATGCCATGACACTCGTGCGGCTGATCACTCTGAGCTCGGCCACCCGGCCCAGCTTGGTCAAGATGCCGTCTTGGATAGCATCGGCAAAAAAAGCGCTCTCTTTAGTTTGGCTCAGATTTTCAAAGGGCATTACTGCTATTGCAATATTTGTTGGACGGTGGAGTAGTCCGCTTTTCCAAGTCATTATCCCGACAGCCGTTCCGAGGGCCAACAAGAGCACAGCCATTCCCGCAACAGCGGGATTGCGTCGCGACCAGTGGCCTATGCGCACCGGGACCGAAACCGGTCGCGCGATGATGGGGCGATCTGCTAGCCAGCGTTCAAGGTCTTCGGCCAGATCCCCGGCCGAGCAATAACGCGCGTTCGGCTTGCGCTCCAGACATTTTGCGCAAATGATTTCCAGATCGCGGTCGAGCGCCGGCGCGAGAGATCGCAGTTTTGGCGCCGGCTTTTCAGCAGCCTGTTGAATAACAGCGAGCACGTTGTCACCCAGGAATGGTGGCCGGCCCGTCAAGAGATCGAACAAGATTGCCCCGAGGCTGTAAACATCTGTGCTCGGCCCCAAACTCCGTGTTGAGCCCTCGGCTTGTTCTGGTGCAACATAACCCAGTGTGCCAAAAATCGTTAGTGTGTGGGTAAGATCGCTTGCCGTATTGAGCCATTTGGCCAATCCGAAATCGCTCACCAATGGTTCGCCACGGCCATCAAGCAAAATGTTTCCCGGTTTTAGATCACGATGAAGAATTCCTTGAGCATGCGCGTACTGGAGAGCGCGTGCGACCTTTGCCATGAGCGCCACGCTGCGGGATGGTTCGCTGCGTAAAGCGGGTGCGACATCGCGCAAGCTTCCACCTGCGGCGAATTTCATGCTGAAGAACGGGAGTCCGTCCTCGTCCTCGCCAACTTCGTAAATAGGGAGGATGTTTGGATGATCCAGACTCGCCGCGGCTTGTGCTTCGCGCCGAAAGCGAATCAGCGCTTCCCGCGAATCAGCCTCGTACGGTAAAATCCGTTTCAACGCGACGACACGTCGCGAATGCCGTTGGCGGGCACGATAAATGACTCCCATCCCGCCATGCCCGATCTCGTCGAGAATTTGATAATTGCCGAGGCGCCGATCGGGATCGCGCACATCGATCTCAGCGAGCACGTCTTCCAGCGTTTCATTATTAGAAGTATCGGCTCCCAAACCCCGACAGAGCAGACAATTCAGACAAAGACCGCGTGCAACGCGCGATGTTGATCCACATTCTGCGCATGGGATCGGCTCCTCTGGGAGCGGTGCCCAAGCCAGAGTGCCCGCGGGGTTCATGGGACGTCGAAAAAAGTTAAACGGACTCGATGTATTCGGCATCGTTCCCCACGCTTCTCCATGTTCTTCTACGGAAGCCACCGAGCGAAGTTCAGTACAAAGTCGAAAATCGTCCGGAAACGCTCGTCGCGGATGTCGTGAAGAAGGCTCGTCTTCGCGCACCAGTTCCGCCCCAACGCTTTTGGCTCAGACACAGCCCCGATTCCGTTAGCAGCAATGAGAACCTATTACCTGTGATGAGTCTCGGACGTTGGTACTCGCATATTTACGCAGGACTTTTTGATGATGCGCTTTACGCGCCATCCTCTGGTGATCGCGCTTTTGACGTGTTACTCCTCAATCAGCAACGCCTACATGGGTAAGGTTTAGAATCGGGCGGTTAGCTCGATAATAGAACGGTCGCCGGGGCGACAGATCGTAGGTTCGAACTCACCGCCCAATTGACCGATCTTTACCAGGCGGTTACTGCGAACCAATTCGCGCTCGCGTCAACCTGACAAAGATCAAAACATGCGATGCGATAATAAGCGGCACCAGAAAAGTCGGGAGAAGACTCAGTGGAAGTTCCCGCAGCGCGTGCATCGACTGCCAGTCTTTTAAGCCAAATCGGAGCGCGCTGAAGACAACAAAAATGATATCGATAAGTCCAAGCATATTCCAGACGAGCAACAGCATTTTCGCAAATCGAGTGCGCGTCGCGTTAACCACAGCCAACGCCAGGACAGCAACGATGATGTCGCCCCAACCCGCGGGTCTTGCGAACCCGCACGGCAATTCGCCGCGCTGACAAAGGACCAGAAAATACGCGCCGGCAAATAACCGTGTCACATGAAATAACACCAACCAGCGAACGTCGACATTCAGCGCCCACACTCTGATTGGGGAGATTTTCCAACACGCGAGAAGGACAAGCGCGGTCAACGTCCACACTGTCGCGGCGACGGCTGGCGCGATGGCGTTGTAAAACCAGCCACCTAGCCCTACCGCAAAGCATAGCCAGCCAAGAAGAACAAGGGTAACAACCCTCTTCGAATTATCCTTCATCACGAGTTCGCCAGTGAGACTTCACCTAGGATAACATCTCGGTCACTGCTGCTTCACAGTGAATCTCCGTCGTGTCGAGAAGCGGAATCCCGTTGTGTTCTCCATCACGCAGAATCAGTGGCAGCTCCGTGCCAGCTAGGATAACACCGTCGACGTGGTGCTTTGCTTTCATGCGATCGACGATCGCCAGGAGCTCCGCGCGCGTCTCCGGCAGAAACTTCCCTGAGACCAATTCATTCAGGTACTTGTCATGAATGTAAGTCTGATCCTCCGGGCCTGGCATGAGAAGCTCGATTCCTTCTCGCGAGAAAACCTTCGAATAGAAGGTTCCCTGCATGGTGTAGCGCGTTCCGAACAAGGCGAGCCGTTTCAACTTCTGCGCTTTGACCGCCGCACATGTTGCTTCCACGATACTGATCAACGGAACCGGCGACTTCGACGCGACCTGGTCGAACACAATATGGGGCGTGTTTGCCGAGATGAGGCCAAAGGTTGCACCAGCCCGCGCGAGCTTGCCGATTTCCTCAAGCAGATAATCAGCCATGCCCGCAAGGTTGTTTGCCTCCATGAAATCCAGTCCCTTTTTCAGACTAATACTGTTGATTATGAATTGCGGATAACTCCCATCGCCAGTGCGCTCCCGATAAAGCGCAATGATTCTCCCGTAATAATCGATCGTACTTTCAGGGCCGAGCCCGCCAATGATTCCAAGAGTCTTCATCTGCTAACCACGAATCCGCCTTCGCTGAAGCTACGGCCTGACATGTGGACACGAACTGTGAAATGCCGAAGCACGAATGTCGAATGTCGAATTAATGACGAAGCCAGAATGATAAACTGAAATGCGCCACGTGTTCGGCATTCGTCATTTGGTCATTCCTTCGGCATTCGTCATTCGGATTTCGTCATTGTCTGGATTCGTGTTTATTCCTGTTCATTCGTGGTTAAATGAAAAGTAGATCGGCCCTTCATTTTGTCCTCATCATCGGCATCGCCAACTTCTTTGCCGATTTCACCTATGAAGGCGCTCGCGGGATCATAGGTCCGTTTCTCGGTTCGTTAGGCGCGAGCGCGGCGATCGTCGGGTTTGTCGCGGGTCTCGGTGAACTCATGGGCTATGGGTTGCGGTCGGTCTCGGGATATTTTGCGGACAAATCGCATCGGCATTGGGCCTTCGCGTTCCTCGGCTATGCAATCAATATGTTCGCGGTTCCTGCACTTGCGCTTGCAGGGCGATGGCCGCTCGCCGCGAGTCTCGTGGTTTCCGAACGCGTTGGTCGCGGCATTCGCAAACCAACTGTAGAAGCGATGCTTTCGTACGCCGGCAGATCGATCGGCGCCGGCTGGGTGTTTGGACTGAACGAAGCGCTCGATCAGGCAGGCGCTACGATCGGGCCGTTACTCATGGCGCTGGTTCTTTATCTCAATGGCGGATATCGAACCGGTTTTGGCGTCCTGCTCATTCCAGCTTTGCTTTGTCTTGCGACTTTGGTCCTGGCACGGGTCCTTCATCCGCGCCCGCATGAGCTGGAAGAAGGCGCCGGGCACGCCTTTGCCACGGCTAACCTGAAGCAAACTTACTGGATCTATTTCGTGGCAGGCGCATTGCTTGCCGCCGGGTTCGCCGATTTCGCATTGATCGGTTTTCACTTTCAAAAAGCGAATGTCATGCGGGGAAACTTGATCCCCGTGTTTTACGCGGTTGCAATGGCAGCCAGCGCCCTTGCATCGATTCCTTTGGGCCGACTATTTGACATGCGTGGTCCGAATGTGTCGTTGTTCGCCTTTCTGATTTCTGCCGCTGCTGCTCCGTTCATTTTTCTGAGCACATCGACCTTTGCATTAATTGGAATGATCTTTTGGGGAATCGGGATGAGCGCTCAGGGCTCGCTGTTTCAAGCGATGCTTACCGGCGTTATTCCACCGCAGAAACGAAGCACGGCTTTTGGCTTGTTTGACACCGGCTACGGAATTGCGTGGTTTTTAGGAAGCGCAGTGATGGGACTGCTATACGACAGGTCGCTCCTGGCTGTGGTGCTGTTCTCAGTCGTTCTTCAACTTGCTGCGATTCCCGTCCTTTTTATCGCGAATAAGAAGCGTTAACGTTTCCTCCGTGGATCCCTATGCGAAACCGAAGGAGCGAAAGGTCGGTGCACGCCGTCCAAAAATCTCGCATTTAGCACAGTCCGTTAAGATAAGGACTCGAAAAGAACGCCAGGCGGAAAAAGAAGCAGTGGCTGCCGAGCGACGTGCGATTAAAAAGGCCGCGCGTCGTCATTTAAAGCAGCAATTGTTGCAAGAACTCGATGCTGCCGATTTGTAATAGCCGGGGATCATCCGCCTTCGCAATGCTGCGGCGTGCCAAGCCGTATCCCGGCTACAGAAGCATGGCTTTGCGTTTTGCGATTCTGCGGTCGGCATTAGAGTTCGCTTCATGCGTAAAGCCGATTTGTCAATCGTCGCTTCCATGTTACTCCTAATAACGTTCGCGGTTGGCCAGGCTCAGTCACCTCCCCAACGCAACCCGGATGTTTCAAACAAGGCACTGATCACAAAATCGACGCCCGGCATAAGCGCCGACGCTTTTAAGAATAAAAGCGCGAACACAACTGACGCGCTGCGCAAGATGGCGGACGAGTATTACGCCTGGCGGAACGAAAATTATCCAGTCCGTAGCAGCGACGCAGGACTGCATACATGGGACGACCGGCTGACTGATTATTCGCAGGCGAAAATCGCAGGGCGCGCGCAACACGTGCATTCGCTCCTGGAAAAGGTGCGCGCGATGAAGACCGATAACTGGCCAAAGAACGATCGCATCGACTGGATCCTGTTCCGCGCACAATTGGAGAACGTCGATTTTGGTAATCGTGTTCTGAAATTCGAACGCACCGATCCGCAGGTTTACGTTCGCGAATGCACCGACGCGATCTTTTCGCTGCTGAAAAAGGAATACGATACGCCCAGGAAACGGGCGCTCGTTGCGACGTCGCGCCTCAAACAAATGCCGGCGCTGTTGAAACAGGGCCTGACCAATCTGCAAAACCCCGTAAAACTTTATACGCAACTGGCGATTCAATCGGCGCGCTCAATCGATCCGCTTTTAAATAAAAGTTTGATGGCGCTTGATGCCGGTCTTGCGCCTAACGAGCGTGATGACCTGATCAAAGCGCGCGATGCCGCTCTTACTGCTGTGCACAGTTATGCCGACGAGCTGGAGAAGCGCCTGCCGAAAATGGTCGATTTCACGCCGATGGGCGAAGCAAACTATAATTATTATCTCAAGCACGTCTTGCTTCTGCCGCTCAACGCCGAAGAGGTAGCGATGATTGGCCGGGCGGAGCTCGCCCGTTATCGCGCTCTCGAGGCGCTTTTGCCCGATCCGAAATTAGCCGATCCGGATCCGAAACGGGCGGCTCACATTCCGCCCGATCAGGAATCGTTCCTGAAGGCGTACGAAAGCCGCGAAGCAGAAATGATCAGCTTCTTGAAGGAACACAATCTTGTGTCTTTGCCGGGCTATCTCGGGCCGTTTCAAATTCGACAGTTGCCCGAGGCCTTCAGGCCAACCAGCCCCGGCGGTTTCATGAATCCTCCCGGTGTTTACGACAAGGATCCAACCGGATTCTTTTTCATTCCCACCTACAATCCGGAATCGAAGAATTTTTATACTCGCGCGGCAATCGAAGACCCACGACCGATCCTCGGACACGAAGGTATTCCCGGACATTTTCTTCAACTCTCAATCGCCAATCATTTAGGCGACGAGATCCGCCGCCAGCATGACGACTCCGTGTTCATCGAAGGCTGGGCGCTTTACGGCGAAGAAATGTTGATGCGGACTGGTCTTTATCCGAACAATTCACCGGCACAGGGACAAATCCTGCGTCTGTCACGCTATCGTGCAGCGCGCATTGGAGTTGATGTGAATCTGCACACCGGTCGATGGAGTTTTGAGCAAGCCGTCAAATATTTCATGGACGCAGGCGGACTGGATCGTGAGGCAGCCGAAGGCGAAGCGGCAGGGGCAGCTTCAAGTCCAACACAAAAGATCAGCTACATCACCGGAAAATGGCAGATCATGAATCTGCTCGGCCGTTACAAAGATAAACAAGGCGATAATTTCCGGCTTGGTCAATTCCACGATGACCTGATCAAAAACGGCAGTCTGCCGGTATCCGTTGTCGAATGGATCCTGCTCGATGATCCGGCCTCGCTGCAAAAAACGCTGGAACAGCGATAAGCAGGCC
>QHPC01000296.1 GCA_003218915.1 Verrucomicrobiota bacterium | reverse complement strand
ATGAAAGTTGTCTCCGAAAGATTCATCTCCCGCGCCAGGGCTTGCATCTCGGCATCATTTAATCCTCGACCATCTGTGAAGATAGCCAGCGGATTGCCCGCGAGCGGCGTCTGCGTGAACACGTCGAGCTGGACAAATTGATAATTACGACCCGGCATAAGGAAAGCGTATCAATTTGCGCCTAAGAACCTGCAAGACGAACGTTAATTTCTCGCGGCGTGAACATCAGGTGCCGCGAGAATAAGATCATGTCCGACCGAGGCTGCTCTCATCTCGACGCGATCGAGTCAATCAAACAACCGCAGCGTCGCGAATGCGAAGAATGCGTGAAGATCGGTTCATATTGGGTTCATCTGCGTACGTGCCAGAGCTGTGGAGTCACGCTTTGCTGCGATAGCTCGCCTAATCGTCACGCCAGCAAACATGCGCACACCAGCGGACATCCCGTGATCGCATCCGCACAGCCGGCGGAGCGTTGGTTGTATTGTTATCCTGACGAGATGTTGTGCGAATATTAGCAGCTGCGTGCGCGCCGAGGCGGCGAAGCTGTGCCGCGAGTGAGCAAGATTGTGAAAACAATTTTCTTTCGAACACCCGCTACTTTCCGCGAGTGGCTTGAGCAACATCACGCCCACGCTGGCGCACAGTGGGTCGGTTATTATAGGAAGAGTTCGGGCAAACCGAGCATTACCTGGCCCGAGTCTGTTGACGAAGCACTCTGCTACGGCTGGATAGATGGTATCCGCCAAAGCATCGACGATTTGAGTTACAGGATTCGCTTTTCGCCACGCAAACCCGCCAGCATCTGGAGCAGCCTTAATATCAAACGCGCGCAAGCGCTCATCGAGCAGGGATGGATGCAACCAGCAGGTATGAAAGCCTATGAAGCGAGAAAAAAGAACAAAGTGGGCATCTACTCGTACGAGCAACGAAACGTAAACTTGGACGAACCGTACAATGGCCTGCTGAAGAAGAACGGGGCGGCGTGGAGTTTCTTTCAGACGCAGCCGGCATCGTACCGAAAAGCCATCAGTTGGTGGGTAGTCAGCGCCAAAAAGGAAGAAACTCGCCGCAAACGGGTTGAAAAACTTATAGCGAATTCGGCGCATGCGCAGCGGCTGCCAGAGTTCATGCCGAGAAAATATGGTGATCAAAAATCCCGCCGGCGTTGAAGAAGCACCACGAACGTGATGTAATGCGTCACTAACAGTAATGGCACCCAAAAAGCCGGAATCCAGTACGCTGGCCCCATTGCCACTGGCGCATTATAAATAGTGGCCGTAGTGATCGCCGCGAGCAGATCGACCGTTCCGAAAATGTTGAATGTCCACACCATCGACTTTTCCAGGCGAGAACCGCGCAAAACGAGCGGGATTGTCGCAAACGCAATGATCGCTGTCACCAAATCGCCGAACGCCGCGGGATAGGCGAACTGGGCGGGCAATCCTGGATAAGTGGCGCCGCGGGTTAGAAACATCATCCCCAGGTGTCGCGTCGAATGCAAAAGCAGGATGGGAATGAGAATCTGTTGCGGCCTAAGGCGAGGAATCAAAGGCAGCAAATACAGCCGCGCTGCGAGATAAAAGATCGCGGTGTTCGCGAGGAGATTTAATGGCAGAACACGGTCAAACACAGCAGGCACGAGGTAACTATGATCTTGTACGCTCGCCAAAAGCGAGCGTGTAGGCTGCGCACTTCTATTTGATAAGACTTCGCATCCGCAGCGGTCAACCACATCGGCGGCGTAGCAAGCGACGCACTCCCCACACAATGAAAATCAATGCCGTGACCCCGATAAACGCCATCGCCAGAAGGTTGTGAATCGGATTAGTAAGAATGTACTTCGGATATCGTGCGTAAAAGCCGTTGAAGTGCTCAAACGCTGCTGGCAAGGCTGTTAAGTCTGCTCTGACCAATTCGAGGCGGTGCTCATTGGGATGATAGTGAGATCCGAATCGGTAGGCGCGTCCTGCCGCGTTCAATTCGATATGGCCGCCGAGGATGTGGGTAAGTGGACGCGTCTTCAGAAAGTCGATAACTCGCAGCGCGCTTTCGTGGTAAGCCGCAGCATCGTCGATGAGCAATCGGGCTGGCATCAGAAAATCTCCCGAAAAAAGAATGCCGGTTCTGTCGTCGTAAAAAGCCACGTGCGTCTCGTTGTGTCCGGGCGTCGGAATTACGTCCACAGTTCGGCCACCTAAATCGACATGGCCAATTCCATTGGGCCAGTTAATGAAACCAAAGAACGCTCGAACCCCATCCAAATTGAATGGGACGACTTGGGTGGATGAAAACGACGCAAACTGAGGATCGCCAGCGCGATGATCGAGATGCCTGTGTGTATGCACCACTAGAAGGGGAAGCTTTTGGTGGTTCTTCTCCGGCAACAGCTCCAAGATCGTTTTCGCTAACGGCATCGGTTTCGGGTCGGCGACGGCGCCAGTATCGATTAAAAGAGCTTTGTCGGAGCCTATGAGAAGATAGATATTGCAATCTGAGGCGCCTTCGTTCCAGTGCACGTCTAACGATCCAGGCACTGGCTGGGACGAGGCCGGTGTTGCTGTCAGAAGAAGCGTCGACACCGCGATCCCGGTCGCCATGTTCCAAACTGTAAAAAAATCCAAGACTCGATCGAGTCTGACTAAGCGAGAAAACATCATCTGAAAAAGAGCCTTGAATTGCAATTAATAGATCCCAGGAATTAGGCGTGACGTGTGGGAGCAGTAGGCCTTGTACTCATCTCCAAATTGGCTATGCAACAACTTCTCTTCCGCGATAATGCGTGCCAGCAAAGGCGGAATTAGCAACACTGTGAGAAGTACGCCGACTCCCGAACGAAAAGCCAAGCTCCATCCCAGCGAGTTGATAAGCAGGCCAAGATAGCTGGGGTGACGGATGACTCTGTACACACCGCTGGTCACTAGCGTGTGCCCCGGCTGGATCGCGACCAGCCCGCTGAATCGTTGACCCAGCACAAAGACCGGCCAGATCCGTAACGCACCAGCAGCAGCGAAGAGCCCAACTCCGAGCCAGCGAATCGTATCACCGTCGATCGTCCACAACTCTTTGCGATCGGTGTATGCCGGCAGATACGCGTTCAAAAATCCGATTACGACGAAAACGGCAATGACCCAGCGGTTGCCACGGGCCTCGCGCACGCCGCGGCTCAGATTTCCCCCAGCGAAGAACGATACGATCGAGAGCGCCAACAGCACCGCCACGAGCCCTATGAGTGCTGGGTGAGAGAAAAACGGTCGAAAGCCGCCCCAACCCACGACCGCAAGACCGCCATATGCGCAAGTACCAAGCGCAATGAACGCTAATCGAAGACCCGGCCGCATCAGCATTAGTATCCTGCAGCGACCCAAGCACACAACCGAGCGTGACTACCGATGATTGAGCATCGCCGATTTGCGTGGCGAATCCTGCACCACGTAGGCTAGACGAATTGAGGTCTTCGGCGATTGTTGGATCGAGTTCCAAACCTCCACCAATCATCTATGAGCGGCTTCTTTGAGGAAGTGCAACGGCGAAAGGTTTATCGCGTTGCGGTCGCGTACATCATCGCCGCAGGATTCATTATTCAAATAGGCTCGGCGGTTTTTCCCGCGTGGGAATTGCCAAACTGGGCATTCCGTCTCGTGGTCGTGCTCCTCTTAATTGGATTTCCAATCGCATTGATCCTGGCGTGGGCGTACGACGTCACTCCGCAAGGGATCCGCGCAACTCCGTCGCCGACTACGCTCGGATCGCACCGGCGGCGCAATCTGATAATGCTGATCGCAATCGGCGCGATCACCTCCGCCGCCGCGGGTTTCTTCCTTTTGCCTCGCGTGTCAGCGCGCAAGATAGATAAATCGATCGCGGTGCTGCCGTTTCAAAATCTGAGCAATGAAAAGGAGAACGCCTATTTCGCCGATGGAATGCAGGACGATATCCTGACGAATCTCTCAAAAATCGGCGATCTGAAAGTCATCTCGCGCATGTCAGTCATGTCGTATCGCGGCGACGGCGTACGCAACGCCCGTGAAATAGGCAAAGCGCTGGGCGTAGCCACGCTTCTGGAAGGCAGCGTCCGTCGGGTCGGCAATCGCGTCCGAGTGAACGTGCAGTTGATCAACGCGAATAACGACGAGCACATTTGGGCCGAAGATTACGACCGCGATTTGACTGACGTCTTTGCGATTCAAACCGATCTGGCACAGAAAATTGCCTCGTCCCTGCAGGCAAAACTTTCTCCGAACGAAAAAGCGCGGCTCGATAATCGGCCAACCCAAAATCCTGACGCCTATCTGCTCTTCGTTCAGGCGCACGATTACGCGAACCGGCCAGATATGTTTCGCGACGATTCGTTAAAGGCCGAGCAGCTTTTCGAACAAGCAACGAAGCTCGATCCAAACTTCGCCGCCGCTTTCGCTGGCCTCTCCATGGTCGAAAGCTGGGCATATCACAGCTTCGACCCGCTGCCAGCACGGCGTGAAAAAGCGCGGACCGCTGCCAACGAAGCTTTGCGATTGCAACCGGATCTTCCGGAAGCGCATCTGGCTCTCGGTTTTTCTTATTACTACGGCGATCGCAATTATGAGCGCGCTCTCGCCGAATTCGAGGTCGCGAAACGCGGTCTGCCAAATGAAGCCCAGGCCTACATGGCTATCGGCGCGATCCAGCGGCGCCAGGACAAATGGGCGGAATCCACGGCAAACTTGGAAAAGGCCGCT
>QHPC01000135.1 GCA_003218915.1 Verrucomicrobiota bacterium | reverse complement strand
AGCTTTCGAACACGCCCGCGTCGTTTCGGAGCAGTTGTTACGCGAGGCCCCTGACGATCCAGCTCGACACGGCCAGCACGGCCTCATCCTTGCGGCGTTAGGTCAAAAGCAGGAAGCCATCGCTGAAGGCAAGCGCGCAGTTGAATTGGTACCCGAATCCCAAGACGCTTTTGATGGGCCGCTAGGAACCGCTGCGCTCGCCCAGATTTATGCCTGGACCGGGGAATTCGACGAAGCATTTCGCCTGCTCGATCATTTGCTCACTGTCCCCACCCACGGTCTCACCGTTCCGATGCTCAAGCTCGATCCAGCCTGGGATCCGTTGCGCAAAGATCCTCGGTTCCAAGCGTTGGTCGAGAAGTACGCGGCCAAGCGCTAACGCGACGTTTAGACTAAATATGAAAACGGCTTACGCACTCGGCATTCCGGAAACGCTCGAAGACGTATGCGATCCAAATCGTGTCGCTTTGCTCGTGTACGACATGCAGGTCGGCATTTTGAGTCAGGTGCTGATCTGCATCACCAGCCCGTTTGCAACCGGACTTTCCGAAACGTTGCGCCGCTTCAGCTCGATCAGGAATTTCTTCGGATCACAGCGGGATCCCCATGCGCCGCACGAGCTCGGTGAACCGCGGATCGCTGCGGATTGGATCCCACACCGGGTCGTCTTTATAAAAAACTCCGATCGCTCCCGTTGCTAAGCCGCGTTCCAGCCATGAAAGCGCCATCTCCCTCTCGTTCAAGCTGGCATAGATTTTGGCTATTAAATGTGCCTCGCTCAAACTCGCGTCTGATATCCCTTCCAAGTCTTTGACGATCTGCAGGGCTTCTGCGCGCTTCCCCTGCGCCGCGTAGATCATTCCCGTATCGTAAATCAAAATGGGGTCACCTTTCCTCGCTCGTTTGGCCTTTTCCAATTCCGCCAGCGTTTCGTTGAACAACTTGTTTTGGATGTACACTCCTATCTCCCATGTCGTGGTAAAGGGTGGGCCTAGCTCATTGGCCTGCCGCAGCAACTCAAGGGCTTTGGGATAATCTCGCTTGAGATGGTAAGGCATAGCGGCTTGGCGTGCGATAATTGGTGAAAGCGGATCGAGTTCGCGAGCTTTCAACATTTCCTGTAGGCTTTCATCGAGACGTCCCTGGCGCACGAGCGAAAATCCCAAATAGCTATGGGCTAATGCCAAGCTCGGGCTGAGTTCGATGGCACGGCGCAGTTCTCGATCACCCAACTGGAAATTGGATGGCGCGAATGCGATGTTGGCTAGCGCTAGTGCGGCGTGAGCTTCGGCCAAATTCTCATCAAGCGCTACTGCTTCGCGCGCCGCCTTTTCGGTTTTGTGCGCACCGTCAATGGGCGCAATGTAGCCGTAAGCGCCAAGATTCGCATAGGCGTCAGCAAAACCCGCGTAGGCGAGCGCATAATTGCGATCCTCCTCTATTGCCCTGTCGTAGTAGCTTATGGCGGTAAGCAGATCTTCGCGGGTGCGACGTTGGGCAAACGAAAGTCCCTGCATGTAATACTGGAAAGCTTTAAGGTTCTCCGTTGGGCGCTTGGCAAGCTGCTGACGCTCGGCGCCGCTCAACTTCAAGCGCAACTTCTCGGAGATCTCTTTCGCGATCTCTTCCTGCACTGCGAATACGTCAGCGACCTTGCGATTGTATTCTTGTCCCCACAGTTCCGCTCCATCTGAAACATTCACCAGTTCTGTTCGGATCGTCAGGTTGTCGCCTTGCTGAAGCAGCCTGCCCATTACCACAGCCCCCACACCGAGGTCGTGTCCAACTTTTCGCGGATCAACCTCTTTGCCTTTGTATTGAAAGACCGTGCTGCGCGCCATCACCTTTAGTTGAGACAGCTGCGAAAGGCTGTGAATGATGCTTTCAGTGATACCGTCAGATAGGTAATCGATGTCCGGATCACGGTTCTGATTGTCGAAAGGCAACACGGCAACGCTTTTATCGAGCCCCGCCGGATTCGAAACAGATTCGACAGCGGCCGGATGCGTACGCAGAGACTGAAAAATGAAGAATGCAGACGCGCCGAGAATTAGGATAACGGTGGCTGCGATGGCGAAGCGGATGCGGCGCATATTGCTTGCGTGCCCGGAGCAACCATGCAGTCTCGCTGCCAGATCGTGTATGCTAGGCCGGCCCGCCGGCTCCAGGGCGAGCATGGATTTAAGCAGCGACCTTAGAGAAGGCGGAACATGTGCTGCCTTCAGTTGTTCGGTGGGAAGTGCGGCCAACTTCTGAGCGCGGCGAATTTCCTCAATGTTCCGACCGGAAAATGGCGTTTTCCCGGTGAGCGCAAACCAGAGTGTGGCGCCTAACGAGTAGATGTCGGAACGGACATCGACCGGCCCGCTTTCGAATTGCTCAGGACTCGCGAAATTCGGTGTGCCGACGAATCCACCGTGGGTGATGTCCATCTCTCCTCCGGCGTCCGCGACCGCCTTGGCCAAACCGAAATCAATGATCTTCGCTTGCAGCTCCGCCGCGTCGGTTCCACTGCGCGTCAACATGATATTGCCCGGCTTCAGGTCCCGATGGATCAAACCGTGGGCCGTTGCAGCCATCAATGCCTGCGTGATTTGGATTGCAATTTCCAGGACCACTTTTGAATTAAGCGGACCGTCCCTTCGTACGAGAGCTTCCAAAGTTTCGCCCTCGACCAACTCCATTGCATAATAGTAGTGATTGCCATCTCGCGAAGCGCCGAAATGGTAAACAGCAGCAACGTTTGGATGTCGGAGCGCGGCAGCCGCGCGGGCTTCACGTAAAAAGCGTTCGCGTACGGCTTGCGCGTCTCGACTGGTCGGAACCGCCGGCACCTCGATGACCTTCAGAGCGACCCTCCGACGCAACACTTTGTCAACCGCGAGAAAGGTCGTCCCCATGGCGCCGTGACCGAGTTCCCAGTAAAAGCCGTCTGGGCGTTGCTCTACCTCGAAGTCGCCAAAGACTAACGAGGGAAGCTGCTCGGTTTCGACGACTGATTCGTCTAGGGCGGTCCGGAGGAAACAAGCTACGCAGTCGCCCTTTGCGTCCAACGGCTCGCCGCATGCCCAGCAAACCGTGCTTGCTGATGGTAGTGGTGTTGCCATGGCGCGTATTTCTTAATTTTCCGTTAACACACGGAGTAACACGTGCAGCTCTTCCTCCGCTTGTGCTTCAGTCTCCACCGTTCGGCGTACCTCAGCGTGCAACGCTTCCCGATAACGCGCTCGGAGGCGAGTGACGTGGCTACGAAGTGTTGATTCAGTCATCTCCAAATGAACCGCCAGCTCAGCATAAGGCGGTGGCGGGCCAGCGCCACCGCCAAGAAAAGCTCTCAATTCCTTGAAAAGCCTCTCCTTGGCTTCACCTTTGTAATCTGCCGCGAGCCGTTCCAGTCCAGCGGTGACCAACGCAGCTGCCCAGCTGCGATCAAAGACTCGATCTGCACTGCTCGTAGAACTATGAGTCTGGAAAAGCGACTCCGCATTTTCGATCTGCTCTTCATTTAGAGGAAGGAAATTTTGTCCGCCGCCGCGCTTGAGCGTCCTTTCGCGGTCGGAGGCGTGCGCAAGAAAATTTTTCAGGGAGGCGAGCAGAAATGAACGGAACTTACCTTTCTGCCGGTCGACGCGGGCGTAAATTTTATGTTCCAACAGGTAGGCGAAAAAGCTCTGCGTGAGATCCTGCGCATCGTGCACAGTGTACCCGCGACTGCGCACGAAACTGTAAAGCGGCGTCCAATATATTTGGCAAAGCTCCGCTAGCGCGGCTTGCGCAACTTCCGGTTCAGCCTCGCCTCTTCCCGCCGCGAGAACCACGCTCCAGTGAGTCGGAGGAAACAAATCGCTCTGACGACACTCGTTCCCTGCCAGCGCCTTCACATCACTCGTTTGTATCAAGACAGCAACTACAACAGCAAGCCGTGAGAAAAATCAGATTCCCTGCAGCGCGCGCTCCCGAATCCGTTTGTAAAGGGAAAACAACTATTACCATCAACAGAAACAAAGCATATGAAACAGTTCATACATCTTAAATCGACAATAATACCTTGGGTAAGAGACCCGATCAGGTATTCGCCGTTAGCGCGAGCTTTCCTCCTGACTCCCGTTCTCTTGGCCTGTCTTGCACTGTCGCAAACGGCAGCGGCGGCCGATCCCGCCCCGGCCACCCCTGCGACCAGTGCGTCCGATGGCACGAACGATGGCTTTCTGAATTTCAGCAACACGCCCTTTGTTTGCCGGCGGCCTACGATTATTACATTCGATGCTCCGGGCGGGGGTACAGGCCCCGGCCAGGGCACAATCACGTTCGCCATCAACCCGGCAGGGACGATCTCGGGACGCTACGCTGACGCGGGCGGTGCGATTCACGCTATCGTGCGCAGCCCGGATGGCGCTATCGTCACATTCGACGCCCCGAATGCGGGGACAGGCCCCCGTCAGGGCACGCGTCCTTTCAGCATTAATCCGGCAGGCGTGACAGCGGGCTACTACAACGACGCGAGCGGTGTGTTTCACGGTTTCCTGCGCACTCCGGACGGCGCCATCACAATCTTCGACATTCCTGGTGCAGGCACAGGTCCCGGCCAGGGTACTTTTGCCGGCAATATCAACCCGTCAGACGCGATCGCGGGACGCTACGTTGATGCTAGCGGTGTGGCTCACGGCTTCCTGCGCGCTCCGGACGGAACGTTCACTACGTTTGATGCTCCGAACGCGGGCACAGGCCCCGACCAGGGCACCTTTGTTTTTACCGGCTTTTGCCTCAACCCGGCAAGGGCGATCGCCGGAGCTTCCGTTGACGCAAGCGATGTGTATCACGGCTTCCTGCGCGCTCCGGACGGCACGATCACCACATTCGATCCCCCGGGCGTGGGTACGAGCCCTGGCCAAGGCACTCTCCCGCTCGGCATTAATGAGGCGGGAACTATTGAGGGAGCCTACCTTGACGCGAGTAATGTAAATCACGGGTTCTTGCGCACCTCGGATGGCACTATCACCACGTTCGACATTCAAGGCGCGGGCACAGGCCCTTTCCAAGGCACTTCAGCGCAGGGCATCAACGGGTCAGGGGCGGTCACGGGAGAGTACGTGGACGCGAGCGACGTCAATCACGGCTTTGTGCGCACTAGCGACGGTGCCATCACTACGTTCAATGTTCCGGGCGCTGGCGCAGGTCTTGGCCAAGGCACCATCCCTCTTTCCAACAATTCGGTCGGTGCGATCACCGGGTACTATATTGACGCGGGCGATGTGACTCACGGTTTTCTGCGGACGCCGTGAGCCGGTCAGTCCGCGGGAGCAAGCGCGCCCCCGTCCTGCGCTATCTCGACTTCTGATTCGCCGCTTCCGACTTTGGATGTTTATATGACAACCACAAAAATATGAATCCGATAACGGGAATGAGAATGTCGCTTGGAAGAACCAATCCGACGTTCCCCGGCGAAAAATTATGCGCCGCGATCATTTGATAGATATGACCGCCAGCTGCGCCCAACGAGAACACGGCGGGCGGAATCAGCGCAGCGAATCGGAATGGTAAACTCGCTTTGAATGCAATGACTCCTGGAATGCCGACGCCGAGACTTGCAAACCCCACTTCCGCCTGAAACGGACTGTTGTCCCAGCCGATAAACTTTGCTGCGGTATCGCCGAAGAAAACATGGAAAACGAAGTTGATCAGATTGCTTATACCGATGGGGAAAAGCATGTAGTGCGAAAAAAATGCTTCGGCAACGGTGCTTGTTCTCAGCGGCCTGGGCTTGCTTAGCAGCGATATTGATCCCGCGATTAAACCGATAATAAGAAGCGTTAAGAAATAATTGCCGATCAGCAGAATCAGGAATTTCGAACCGTTCATGTCGCTGAAGCTAATTGCACTCATCCAAACTTGTGAAGCGCATTCCTGGCAGGTAGATTGCTCCACTGATGTAAGAGATTTCGCGGGATTCGGTGGGAAATCTGCACTCGACATCTCTAGGATCGCCGTTATTGTGTTCGGCGATGAGCGTCGATATTCTTTTAGACCTTCGAAGGCAGATCGGCTTCGCGTCAGCGCTCGTGTGGTGGCGATAGAAAGCGACCGTTTCTCAACGGGACGCTGATTTTCTCTCTTTCTCTCAAGCGAGAGATCTGGCGTTTGCACCAATGAAAATAACCTAACTCTTGTAACCATATGTTGATCGTAATGAAACCGGGCGCTGCGGCGCAGGAAATCGATGCAGTGGTAAGTGTGATCCAGGGAATTGGGCTGCGCCCTCATTCGATGCCGGGCGCCACACGAACAGCCATTGGCATCACTGGCAATCAGGGTCCTGTCGATGGCAGGCGTTTTGAAAACCTGCCGGGCGTCGCGGACGTCATCCGGGTTACCAAGCCGTACAAATTAATCACGCTTGATCTGCGTCCGGAAAAGACAGTCGTGCGTGTTGGGAACGCTACCATCGGAGGAAATGAACTTGCGATTATCGCGGGACCGTGCGCGATCGAGAGCCACGATCAGGCATTCGCCGTGGCCGAAGCAGTGCAGAAAAGCGGTGCGCGCTTCTTTCGCGGCGGCGTGTGGAAACCCCGAACGTCCCCGTACGCATTCCAGGGTCTGGGTGAAAAAGGTTGGGAAATCATAACCGAGATCCGCAAAGCGTTTCGCCTAAACATCGTCACCGAGGCACTGGAAGAACCTCATGTCGATCTGATCGAACAGTACGGCGACGTGATTCAAATCGGCGCTCGTAACATGCAGAACTTTTCGCTCCTCCGGAGGGCTGGAAGGTCGCAACTGCCGGTCCTTTTGAAGCGAGGAATGGCCGCGACACTCGAAGAATGGTTGCTCGCAGCGGAGTACATCATGGCAGAGGGCAATTACAACGTCATCTTGTGCGAGCGCGGCGTTCGGACTTTCACCCAGCATACGCGTAACACGCTCGATCTTGCTTCCGTGCCGGCGATTAGGCGAATTTCTCATTTGCCGGTGATCGTCGATCCATCGCACGGCACAGGAAGCGCGTACATGGTTACGCCGCTCGCGCGGGCTGGTGTAGCGGTGGGAGCCGACGGCCTCATGGTGGAAGTGCACGATCACCCGGAGCTTGCGCTCTCCGATGGTGCACAAGCCCTCACGCCTCCGGAGTATGCGCAGCTCATCAGAGAAGTTAGTGCGATCCGCGAGGTTACCACTCCGATCGTTAGCCAGAGTCCAACACATGACAAAGCGGCCTAACGAATTCCAACCGATGCTCCTTCTGATCGATAACTACGACTCTTTCACTTACAACCTGGCCCAATATTTTGGCGAGCTCGGCTGCGACCTTGTTATCAAGCGGAATGACGAGATCTCGCTCGATCAAATCGCTGCGTTAGCGCCCGAGCATATTTGTATCTCCCCGGGACCCTGCACGCCGCGCGAAGCAGGGATAAGCAAAGACCTTGTCCTCCGCTTTGGCGCGAAAATTCCGATCCTTGGTGTTTGCCTCGGGCATCAATGCATTGCCGAAGCGTACGGAGGAAAAACCGTACGTACTTCCAGTCTTGTGCACGGAAAAGCATCCACGATCAAGCACAACGGAAGCGGACTTTTCACCGATTTGCCCACGCCGTTTGAGGCCGGTCGATACCACTCGCTGGCCGTCGAACGGAGTTCCTTCCCCGAGTGTCTTGAGATCATCGCCGAAAGCGAGGATGGCGAAATCATGGCGTTGCGCCATCGCCAGTTCCCCGTGTACGGCGTGCAATTTCATCCAGAATCCGTTCTGACGCACGACGGCAAGAAAATTCTCGCCCGTTTCCTTTTGCGTTCGTCAAATCTATGAAAGCGCAGATTATCCCGAGCATCGACGAGTTTTGTGAACTCGCGCGAAGTGGCAATGTTATCCCGATTTTCGCAGAGTTTATCGCCGATAACGAAACACCCGTTTCGGCATTCAAGAAGTTAGACCAGCCACACGCGGGCTACAGCTTCCTCTTTGAATCGACCGAGAAGAACGACGTTTCAGGACGCTTCTCGTTCCTCGGGATCGATCCGCGTGTAGTGATAAAAACCTACCGGCGCGAACTGCAAATCATCGAATCAGGAGACGAACGGCGAGTCGAAATAACAGGCGACCCATTGGATGAGGTACGCCAATTGATGGCGCGCTATCAATTTGTTTCCCGTCCAGAACTGCCACGATTCAGCGGCGGCGCGGTTGGTTTCATCGGCTACGAAGCGATCCGTTTCTTCGAACCTAAAGTTCCGCCGGCAGAGCGTGATGAACTGCAATTGCCAGAGACGGTCTTCATGATTACGAGCAGCCTTCTCATCTTCGACCATCGCCTGCGCACTCTAAAGATCGTCGCCAACGCATTTCTCGATGACGGCCCAATCGAAAAAGTCTACGCGCAAGCGACTGACTCGATTCACGCGCTCATGCACCGGCTTACGAGATCTGCGGATCTTCCGCTCGTCCCGCCTGCGGATCCGGAGGCACAGTTCCTTGGTACGGACAGCGCACCCCGATGTCACTACCACAGCAATTTTCATCCGGAGGAGTTCAAGCGCGCGGTAGAGCGAGCCAAGGATTACATCCGAGCGGGAGATATCTTCCAGGTTGTCTTGTCACAACGGTTCGAATCCGATTTTAGCGGTGATCCGCTCGACTTCTATCGATGCCTTCGCTTCATCAATCCTTCGCCGTACATGTTTTGCCTTAAATTCGGAACCGATTTTGCGCTTGTTGGAAGCTCGCCGGAAATGCATGTCCGGTTGACTGGCAACATGGTGGAGATTCGCCCGCTCGCCGGCACACGACCGCGTGGCGCCACCTCCGCGCAGGACGAGAGGAACGCTGCCGAACTCCTCGCCGATCCAAAGGAACGTGCCGAGCACGTCATGCTCGTCGATCTGGCGCGTAACGATGTCGGCCGGGTTTCAGACTACGGCACGGTGCGCGTGACGGAGTTGATGGAGATCGAGCGCTACAGCCACGTCATGCATATCGTTTCAAATGTCACTGGTCGTCTGCGCACCGGTTGCACGGGCTTCGACCTGATCAAAGCAACATTTCCTGCGGGAACTGTATCCGGGGCGCCGAAAATTCGGGCCATGCAAATCATCAGCGAACTGGAAAAGACCAGACGCGGCTGTTATGCGGGCGCGATCGGCTATTTTGGATTCGATGGCAATGTCGATTCCTGCATCGCGCTGCGCTGTGCAGTTTTGAAAGATGGAAAGGCATACTTTCAAGCGGGCGCAGGCATCGTCGCCGACTCAAATCCGCATTCGGAATACGAGGAAACCATTAATAAAGCGCGCGCAATGGCAAAGGCGCTCTCGATGGCGAAGCGGATTGGGCCACCGCAAACTTGCAGACACGGACGCAATGCAACCGAGAATGGCGATTTCGAACTGCGCGAACTAACGCTGCGTCTGATGCGCGGCGAGAATCTCAGCCGTGCTGCGGCCGCAAATTTTCTAGGCTGTCTGCTCAACCCCATCGCTACCGACGCACAGATAGCGGCCGCGCTTACCAGCCTGGCCGTAAAAGGCGAGACCTTCGACGAGCTCGCAGGAATCGCCGAAGCAATGCGGAATCGTGCGCTGCCATTACGATCGTGTCACGCGCGTTTCATCGATACCGCGGGCACTGGATCAAGCGCTGCAAAAACCTTTAATATTTCAACAGCAGCGGCTTTTGTGATCGCAGGTGCCGGCCTGCCTGTAGCGAAACATGGCTCGCGGGCGGCGACGTCACGGTGCGGCAGCGCCGATGTGCTCCAGGCGCTGGGCGTCAACACAGCCGCTCCGGTCGAGACCGTGGAACGCTGCCTCAACGAGCATGAAATCTGTTTCATGTTTGCGCCGCTTTTTCATGCTGCCACAGCCCGCGTCGCGCATG
>QHPC01000318.1 GCA_003218915.1 Verrucomicrobiota bacterium | reverse complement strand
TGCGTGTAGTGCCACGCGCCTTCGCGGCGGCGCAGTCGCGAGTTCATCAGATGTACGCCGCGTGCGAGCATCATCATCATGGCGATGGCCGTGTCTGCGACGTCCTCGGTGCCGTAGTCGGGGATGTTGGCAATGGGAATGCCGCGCGTGCCGGCGAAGGCGTGATCCACGTTGTCGAAACCCACACCGCAGCGCACGATGAGCTTGCAGCGCGTGAGCCGCTCGATGACGCGCGCAGTAAATTGAATGCAGTGATACACCATCAGCGCGTCGGCGTCCTCGATGCGCCCGATGAGTTCGTCTTCGCCGTGCGCATCCAGTGCGGTTACTTCGGCGAGATCACCGAGAGTGCGCTGCTCGTCATCGAGCGGTTCGGTGATGAAATCGGTAATGATGACTTTGGCGCGGGGCATTGGCGTGGGGGCTTGGCAGATCGTGCAGCGCGTGAGAGCTAACCAGAGACTCTACTAGGAATGTAAGACAGAGCGCAAGCGAGGTCCAAATTGGGTACGTCTCCTAGGTTCCCGTGCACAAGATCTTCGAGCGCTACTGCGAGTCGCGGGTGTTCTGCCTGACCGCGCCGAACAAAGATATCGACGAGTACGACGGTAAGTCTGCTCTAATTCATATCCACAAGACTGCACACAATTCCGCCAATAAACCTCTGTTATGCACAAGGAGACTAAGGATTATCGTCCTATGACTCAAATGATGCACGCCCTTACCTTGCCTACTTTCCTAGTCGCTTCCATGCGCGTACTCCGACGTGTAACTCTCATTTCTCTTTCCGTTGTTATTGAGCACGTCTTCTATCCCATCTTCTCACCTGACCGACACCCAGCTGACGATCGCCTAGGCAGTCGCAACGTTGTAAACATTGCGCCGCTTCAGTTCATCGAAGAAATTCTTCCGGTTCATGGCGACGATCCGTTCTTCGGCGCGAAAACTTTTGCGACAAGCGCTTCGAAGCGCGGGTCGGAGCGCAGCGGATCCCAGACGGGGTTCACCTTAAGGAGAGGGAGAGCACCGGAGCGCTCCTCATAAGCCTTTTCGAGCCACGCGAAGGCCTGGTCCTTCTCACCCAGCCCGATATAGACGAGGGCAAAGGAACCAGCGGACACGTACCTCTGGTTAGACAGGACCATGAGTTGGTCCAGCGCCCTGAGCGCCTCGCCTCGTTCCTTCAACCGGGCGTGCGCGTATCCCAGAGAGGCAATTGAGCGAGGTGTGCCGCGATCCAGTTCCGCATATTTCTCGAATTCCGACAGCGCTTCTCGGTACATCCCCTTGGCTGCATAGCTGCTCCCAAGCCCCAGGTGTGCATCGTGGTAATCCATCTCCAAAGCCTTGCGGAACTGCTCGATCGCCTCGTCGAAGCGCCGCTCATAAAGAAATTGAAGCCCCATAAGCTGGTTCATGCCAGGGGAAGCGGGATCGAGATCGAATGCACGTTTTGCTTCTGTCAGCGCTTCGTCCGACCGTCCGAGAGCAGCCAGATAGTAACAATGCCAGCTGTGGGCGGTGGCATAGCCAGGACTGAGCGCGAGGGCTCGCTCAAAATGCGTTGCAGCCGCAGGCCAATCCCAGTCATAGATGCAGTTGGCGAAGCCCAGCGAAACGTGAGCCTCGGCCAGACCGTCGTCAATGTCGAGCGCCTTCATGGCCGCAGCCTTCGCCCTCGGAACCGCCACTCGAGGAGCAACCTCGCCGAACCACGCCTGCGAGATGCAAGTGTCAGCCAACCCAGCGTACGCCAGCGCGTAACCCGGGTCTTTGTCGATAGCCTGCTGAAAGTATTCAATGGCTTTTTGAGACGCTTCTGGGGACCATTTGTTCCAGAAAAATCGGCCTTTGAGATAAAGCTGATACGCCTCGGTGCTCTCTGTAGGCCGGGCTGCAATGGCGTTCCGCTCGGGATCCGTGAGCTTGGCCTGCAGGGTATCGGCAATAGTTCTCGCAACCTCGCTCTCGATTGCAAAAACATCGGTGAGTTTCCGGTCGAAGGTATCTGCCCAAAGATGGGCATCAGTGGCGGCCCTGATCAGCTCCACGTTCACTCGCACCTTGTCCGCTGACTTTTGCACGCTGCCTTCGAGGATGTTCGCAACCCCAAGCCGCTTTGCAATCTGCGGAAGGTTCTCTGGCGAACTTTTGTAGTGCTGTGTTGACGTCCGCGAAATAACTTTCAGATCTGCGATTTTCGCGAGTCGCGCCAAAATCTCTTCCTGGATTCCATCAGCGAAATACGCGTTATCCGGATCGTGGCTAAGATTTTCGAAGGGCAAAACGGCAATACTTTTTTCAGTAACAGTAGTTTCTCTTACAGGCGCGGGCGACGTCTTTGCGCTCGGCAGATGAATCCTGCGATGCTGCAACAGTACAATCATTGCAATAGCCGCCAACAGGCAGACCAGTAACAGCGCTGCAATGTTAATCAGACGCGGCCATCTAACTCGTACGGGCCTCTCGGATGGTTGTCGGGATGCGCCTTTCAGTTTTTCCGGCACCATTGGGTTTCCCATTTCCT
>QHPC01000317.1 GCA_003218915.1 Verrucomicrobiota bacterium | reverse complement strand
ACAATTGTGTGCACAATGTCCGCCCAGGAGAGATCCCCATTTCCTGGGCCGTTGGATTTTGACGTCATCATCAAAGACGGCACCGTTTATGACGGCACCGGTGCCGAGCCGAAACAAGCGGACGTCGCGATTCGTGGCGATCGAATCGCCGGCATTGGTGACTTCAAAACGGCGAAAGCAAAGACAATTATCGACGCGAAGGGACTCGCCGTCGCGCCCGGGTTTATCAACATGCTTTCCTGGTCCACCGTGTCACTGATCCAGGATGGCCGTTCGCAAAGTGAAATTCGGCAAGGCGTGACGACTGAGATCATGGGCGAAGGCGAATCGATGGGCCCGGTGAACGATCGCGTGCGCGAGCACATGATTCGTCAGCAGATTGACATCAAGTACGACATCAAATGGAACACGCTCGCGGAGTATTTGCAGTATCTCGAAAAGCGTGGCGTGTCGTGTAATGTGGCGTCGTTCATCGGTGCAACGACGATTCGTGAGTATGTGATCGGGTTCGAAGATAAACAGCCGACGCCCGCACAACTCGACCAGATGCGCGAACTGGTGCGCAAGGAAATGGAAGCGGGCGCGCTGGGGATTGGTACTTCTCTGATCTATCCGCCCGCCTTTTACGCGAAGACTGAGGAACTCATCGAGCTGTGCAAGGTGGCCGCCAAATACCAGGGCAAATACATCTCGCATATGCGCAGCGAGGGCAGCCGGCTGCTCGAAGCGCTTGATGAACTAATTCGCATCAGCCGCGAGGCGAAAATTCCGGCGGAAGTTTATCACATCAAAGCATCAGGCCAGCAAAACTGGCCGAAGATCGACGATCTGCTTTCACGAATCGAGGCCGCGCAGAACGAAGGACTGAAAATTACCGCCGATATGTACACATACACCGCGGGAGGAACCGGCCTGGACGCTTCGCTTCCGCCGTGGACCGAAGACGGCGGTTATCCTGCGTTGTTCAAGCGGCTGCGCGATCCGGCCACACGCGAGAAGATCAAGGCAGAGGTCCAAAAGCCTACGGGCGCATGGGAAAACCTGTATCTGGATGCCGGAGGACCGGAGCACATTCTGCTGGCGGAGTTCAGATCGGAAAAACTCAAGCCGTTTACCGGGAAGACACTGGCTGAAGTGGCCAGCATGCGTGGGAAGGATCCTATCGACACCGCGATGGATTTGATCGCCGAAGATGAATCGCGCATCGGCACACTTTATTTCATTATCTCCGAAGACAACGTGAAGAAGGAACTCGCAAAGCCGTGGATTTCATTCGGATCCGACGAAGCTTCGCAGCCGCCCGAGGGCGTATTTTTGAAATCCAATCCGCATCCGCGCGCCTATGGGAATTTCGCACGCGTGCTGGGCAAATATGTGCGCGACGAAAAAGTAATTCCAATGAAGGAAGCTATTCGACGGTTGAGCGGATTCCCGGCCACAAATCTGGGGCTCGATCATCGCGGTTTCCTGAAGAAAGGGATGTTTGCCGATGTAGTGGTGTTCGATCCGATGACGATTGCCGACCACGCCACGTATGAGAAACCGCATCAATACGCGGTAGGTATGGAGCACGTTTTCGTGAACGGTGTGCAAGTGCTAAAAGACGGTGAGCACACCGGCGGGAAACCCGGCCGCGCTTTGTGGGGCCCGGGAAAAATAAAATAGCGCAAGCGATCGCGCTCTCATTGCAAAGAGAGCGTAAAGCAGCGAAATTTTAACGTTCGATCGAGGCATCAATGGACCCAATTAAAAACATTAAGTTGCGCTGGCTGCATGGCGTATTGCACGATGTGACCTCTGAGCTATCCCGTTTGCAATTTTCCAGGTTTGCGCCGCACGCATGGGAGCCGGCAATCAATGCGTATCGCTGCGAAAAATCCATTCGCATTTGCGTCGATCTGGCGGGGGTCGATCGCGCGCTCATCGATCTCACCGTCGAACCGCGACGCTTGGTGATTCGCGGCACGCGCGAGCTGCCGGAGCCGACCGGCGACGAGGGATGCGCCCTGCAATTGTTGGCCATGGAAATCGATTACGGCCCGTTCATACGTGAAGTGCCGTTGCCAGCCGACGTGGAAATCGAACAAGCGCACGCCGAGCAGCGCAATGGATTGCTTTGGATTTCGCTGCCATTGAAAGAGTCATGAGCGCGAAAGAACTCAGCACGTTTCGAGCCGGCGTCGAATCGAAACCAGGAACGGAAAGCACAATCGCCGCCGGAACTGGCGAAAGCCAGATGCCGCATATCCCGGAGGAGTTATCGATCCTGCCAGTGCGTGGCCTTGTTATTTTTCCGGGGACAATTATTCCCCTGACTATTCAGCGTGCCGCGTCGCTTAAACTGCCCGATGACACGTTGCCGCGAACAAAAGTGTTCGGGCTGCTGACGCAGCGCGATGAGGCGAA
>QHPC01000134.1 GCA_003218915.1 Verrucomicrobiota bacterium | reverse complement strand
ATGTACGGCGTTCGGGGCGAGCGTCGGCTCACTGAAGTCGAAATTCCCTGGCTTTCCGGGTATGAAAAGTCTGTTCCGATACGCATCGGCAACGCTGCTTCAACGCAATTTCAGCTGGATGTGTACGGCGAGGTACTGGCGACGATGTTCGAAGCCGATTGCGCTGGAATCAAAATGGAGGAGCCCGATTGGGCATTGATGGTGCATTTGATGAAATTCCTGGAATCAAACTGGCAGAAACCGGATGAAGGAATTTGGGAGGTGCGCGGCGGCCGAAAAAATTTCACGCACTCGAAAATGATGGCGTGGGTGGCGTTCGATTGCGCGGTGAAACTTGTTGAAGAATGCGGATGCGCGGCGGGCGAGCATCATGGCCGCTGGCGAAAAGTTAGAGAGCAAATTCGCGCAGAGGTTTGCGAGCGCGGTTACAACTCAAAGAGAAAGGCGTTCACCCAGTTTTATGGTTCCGACGCGCTGGACGCCAGCCTGCTGACGATGCCCCTCGTCGGCTTTTTGCCTGCAACAGACGAACGTGTCCGCAATACCGTCGAGGCCATCGAACGCGAGCTGATGGAAGATGGCTTGGTGTTGCGTTATCGGCCGCAGGAGTGCGGCGTGGATGGGTTACCGGGGCGTGAAGGTGTTTTTCTCCCATGCTCCTTCTGGTTGGTTGCTTGCTGGCACCTCCTCGGTCGAAAGAAAGAAGCGCGCGAATTATTCGAGCGCTTGCTTGACGTGCGAAACGACCTGGGCCTTCTCTCCGAGGAGTACGATCCGCGGGAAAGACGACAGCTGGGAAATTTTCCGCAGGCATTTTCGCACGTTGCGCTCCTTGCTGCCGCGCGAATCCTTGGTGACGAACAGGAAACTGTGACGTTGGAATGAATCGAGCTAAGCCCGAGCCTCGCTTGAAGAAACGAGATACCGAACCAAATCCTCAAGCGTTACAATCCCGCAAAAATTTTTCCTTCGATCCAGGACAGCAGCAAGGCCGAGTCGAGCAGCGCGCAATTGCTGCACAACCCGATAGGCGGACTCCTCCTCATTAGTCGTTACGATGCGCCGGATGTAATTGGCCAGCGGCTTGTTTCCATTCTGCTCGAGCAAGATATCGAGAACGTTAATCAATCCGGCAGGTTGCCCTCCTGACGTAATCACTGGCAGACGGTCAAGGCCGGAAGAGGCGCTGAGCTCCACCGCTTCTCGAGTTGACGCGTCGGGCGGCAACGCAACGACTTTTGCCGAAGGCAACATTACGTCGCGCACTTTGACACTGCGGAAATCGACTACGTTATGAATCATCACGCGCTCCGTAGCAGTGAGGGAGCCCTCGAGCTCGCTTTGTGCGGTGATCTGTTTCAGGTCCTCGCGTCCCGCAAAAAGACGAGCGCGTTTGGCGGCGCGACTCGGCAGGATCAGCTTGCCCAGTCGCGCACCGAGTTCGAGCAATGGTGAGAACAGGAGCGATGCTAGTTCGAGTACGCCGGCAAGTTGCGCCAGGGCGCGAAAGGGAAATCGCCGAAAAAGCGATTTGGGAAGAACAGAAAGCAGAAACAAATAGACCGGAAGCGCAATTGCCAGAGCGATAAAATAACCGGCGTTCCGGGTGTTTCAACAAGCGATTCAACCGCACGGCCGCCGGCACGCGACGTTTCACATTTTGTCGTAATCGGATTGGGTCGATCGAAAGCAGTCCGCTTTCAATCCCGTTGAAGAAAAACGAAACAATCCAGCAACAAAAAATGATTAAGCCGATTATCATGCGGCTGCCTCGAAAGCTTTCGGAGCTGTTTTCTCCAGCAAAATTTCCTCGATTCTTTTGCGGCCAGCGCGACGCACTGTGATAGCAAGGCGCGGGATCTCTAATTTTGTGCCAGGGGGCGGCAAATAACCCAGCCGCGTGAAGACAAATCCGCCAATCGTGTCGATTCCTTCCGCGTCGATTTGAAAACCGAGATATTCGCTTAAATCGTCAAGGCGCGCGTTGCCGCTAACGAGGAATCTGCCGTTCCCGAGCGGCTCGATATAAAGAGCGACGTCGTCCCGTGGTACAACATCGCGAAGGATTTCTTCCACGATGTCCTCCATCGTGATGATTCCTTCGGTGCCGCCAAATTCGTCAACCACGACACCCATCCCCTGGGGACGAGTCAAGAAGAGCTTGAGCAGCTCCAGCGCTCCCATCGTCTCGGAGACGAAGGAAGGAGCGATTAATTTCTCAGTGTAATGTTCCGACGGATCGAGCATGAACAATTTCACATCGATGATCCCAAGAATTTGATCGGGCGTGTCGGCGTAGACCGGGACCCGCCGATAACGATTTTTCTTCAGGCGGGCAATTGCTTCCTCGTTCGTCAAATCATCGGGCAGCATGAAACTATCAACGCGCGGCGTCATGCAGTCCTTTGCGGTTTTATCACCGAGTTTGATGATTTCTTGAATGATTTCGGCCTCGCCTTCATGCAAGGCGCCTTCCTCCTCACTCATCTCGATCAGCGTTTCCAATTCCTCGTCACTTAAGCGCGCGCGGGTGCGGAGATGCGATGGCGTTAGGAGATCGACCACATAAGCGCTTACGTTTTCAAGCCCGCGACCGATGCGGTCTAGAAGAGGCATTGATATCTGCAAGGCGAAGGCGCCGATCGTTGAGAGTCGATAAGGCACTGAAAGCGCCAACAGCTTTGGGATTAAGTCGCAAAGCAGAACGATAATCGCGAAGATCGCGAGCCCCGCTGCCCACTGCGAAATGCGCCCGGCGAATGGACCCTCCCATAGGAAGAACAGACATAGCACCACTAAAAGCACGTTTACCAGAGCGTCGGCCAGGAGCAGGATATTCAGGACGCGACGCGGATTTTCCCGGAAGAATTGTACGAATTTTGTGAGCCTTGCGTGATTTGTTTCGAGACGGCGTAACTGATGCGGCTTGAGTGAGAAGAGGGCGGTTTCCACTCCGGAAAAGAGAGCGGAACAGAAAATCAAAATTGAAATGACCACCAGCAAGATGGCCAGGGCAACGGCTGTCATTTCTTATATCCACACAGCCAGGCAGGCCGCGAGAAGTCAGCCGCGCGAGGCGGGCAGTCTTGCCCGTTGGAAAAACTGGTGCGCGCTGGTTTGCTCATCGTCTGAGCCGTGAGCAAATTAAGCTCTTCATGAGCAAAGGCGAGAGGATTTCGCGGTTCGTGGCCGAGTTGGTTGTTGAAGATGTCGATCCAAACCAGAGAGACATCGTGAAACATCCATTTTATCGCGCGTTTTTCCATTGCTGGAATGAAAAACGTTACTACGAGGCGCACGATGTGCTCGAGCAACTTTGGCTCAAGACCAAATCACCCGATGCAGACTACTTCAAAGGATTGATTCAGGCGGCTGGGGCTTTTGTCCACCTTCAGAAGCGATTTGAGTACCCAATGCACGCGAAACATAGCAGGCGTCTGTCTCCCGCGGTTCGTCTGTTCCGCCTTGCGGGTAAGAACTTGTCCCGGTTCGCCCCGCGACATCATGGACTGGATGTGGATGCGTTATGCCAGCTTTTACGCAAATACGCCGATCGGATCGTCGAATCCGATTACAAGACCAATCCCTGGTCACCGGAAACCGCGCCCAAGCTTGAGCTGCTATAGCCACCGCCTATGACCGGGTTTCAACAATCTGCTTAGCATTGAATGGATACAAACAGGCCATAGGGCCGTAGCCACAGCTATGACGCGTCCCTACCGTGTGAAAATCAATTTCATTCCGGCGATAAGAAGGACTGTCGCCAGAAAAAGCGAAATTGCCCGAACAGCAAGACGCCTGCTTCCCAGACGCGAACCTACAATTCCACCAATGATCGCGGCCGCGGCCAGGATGAGGCCCGGTGAAGGAATTGACCGAACTTTTGTAAAGTAACCAACCAGCCCCGCGATTGAGTTCACCCAAATGAACAGTGCCGAAACGGCTGCAGCCTGTCGAATATGCGCCCATCGGCAAAACAGCAGTAACGGCGTGAGAAAGATCCCGCCCCCGGTCCCAGTTAGTCCAGAAAGAAACCCAAGCCCTGCGCCTGCACTAATTGCGACCGGCCGCGAAGGGGTGACGGTTTGGGGCGGGTCGCCTCGTCGGAACATCAGTCGCGCGGCCGAAAAAAGCAGCACAACGCCTATCAGGATTCGGAGGATCGAAGCAGACGGCTGAAGATAGCCCCCGACGTACGCAGCCGGAATGGAAAGCAGCGCAAAAGGCCAGAATAATCTCCACGAGAAATGACCGGCTCGCCAGAATTGAAACGTGCCGATAGACGCAACCAGGATGTTAAGCACAAGCGCTGTTGGTCGAATAACCGTCGGTGCGAGCCCGAACAATGTCATCGTTGCGATGTAGCCCGACGCACCGGCATGACCGACTGACGAATAAAGAAATGCGATCAGACCGATCGCGAGAAACAAAAGAATGAAATGTGTAGTGTCCATGCTTTGTCATGTCGAGCGGAGCGCCTGCCAAGCCGTAGCTTTATGCGAAGGCTGGAGACATCTCTAGTTTTTATGAGAGCCGGAGCTTCCGCTAAAACGGCCAGAGATTCCTCGACTTCACTCGGAATGACAAGAAAACGTACCGTGATTCGTAACAGCGTTAAACCGTTACATCGGATCTACGATTCAACGGTTCGACGATTTAACGCGGCGAAGCCATGACAAGTCCCTTCCTCTTTGGATTTCTCGCGTTAACGTGGTTGGTGACAGCAAGCGATACTTTTGCTGAGCCCAAGCCTGCGCGTCCCGAGCACACGAACCGTCTGGCGCAGGAGAAGTCGCCGTATCTTCTTCAGCATGCACATAATCCCGTTGATTGGTATCCATGGGGGGAAGAAGCGTTCGCAAAGGCGCGCCGGGAAAACAAACCGATCTTTCTTTCGGTTGGTTATTCCACCTGTCACTGGTGCCATGTCATGGCCCACGAATCGTTCGAAAACGAAGACGTGGCCGCGGTCATGAATCGCGAATTTGTGAACATCAAAGTGGACCGGGAAGAGCGCCCCGATGTCGACCGCGTCTTTATGACGTTTGTTCAAGCAACCACGGGCGGTGGTGGCTGGCCAATGAGCGTCTGGTTGACGCCTGACCTGAAGCCATTTGTTGGCGGAACCTATTTTCCGCCGGAGGACCGATATGGTCAGCCGGCTTTCAAGAGCGTGCTCGAACGAATCGCGACGGCTTGGAAGGAAAATCACGACAAAATTGTCGAGCAAGGCGGCAAGATCGTTGACGCGCTGCGTGAATCTCAATCGGCCACGACTCCCGAAGGAAAAATCGATGCAGCGATCATAGATGCTGCTTACCGGCAACTTGACCGCAGTTACGATCCGAAGGAAGGCGGTTTCGGAAATGCCCCTAAGTTTCCGCGACCGGCGACGCTCAACTTCCTGACACGATTCTACGCGCGCGCTCCCAAGGGCGAATCCGGCAAACACGCGCTCGAGATGGCTTTGTTCACGCTGCGCAAAATGGCTGCCGGTGGAATGCATGATCATATCGACGGCGGCTTCCATCGTTACTCGGTCGATCGCTACTGGCACGTGCCGCATTTCGAAAAGATGCTTTACGATCAGGCGCAACTCGCAGTCGCTTATCTCGACGCGTACCAAATTTTAAGCGACCCTCACCTCCATCCTCTCCCTGGCCAGGGAGAGGCGGACGCGAAAGCGCCGGTGAGGGTCGAGTTCGAATCAGTCGCCCGCGACATTCTCGATTACGTCGCTCGCGACATGACATCGAAGGAAGGCGGCTTCTTCTCAGCCGAAGATGCCGACAGCCCTGTTGTAGCCGGGATCGGCTTGTCCGCCGTAGCCTCGGCGAAGGCGGGCGATCCCGGTCACACCAAGACAGCCGAAGGCGCATTCTATATCTGGACAAAAAAAGAAATCGACGATGCGCTGGGAGATATTGCCGAAATATTCGATTTTCATTACGGCGTGCAGCCGCACGGAAATGCGCCGGAAGGGAGCGATCCGCAGGATGAATTTCGTGGCAAAAATATCTTGATTGAACGCCACACGATTGCGGAGACCGCAAAGCACTTTCAGAAAACCGAGGAAGAAATCGGAAAGCTTCTGGCGCAGAGTCGCGAGAAATTATTTTCCATTCGTGCCAAACGACCGCGGCCTCATCTCGATGACAAAATCATCGCCGCCTGGAACGGCCTGATGATTTCGGCTTATGCCCGCGCCGCACAAGTTCTCGACGAACCCCGCTACCTGGAGATTGCCACACGCGCTGCCAAATTCCTCAGGACAAATCTCTACGAAGAAAAGAGCAAATTGCTCTATCGCAACTATCGCGGCGGCCGCAGCGATATCGAGGGCTTCGCCGACGATTACGCGTTCATTATTCAAGGTCTTCTCGATCTTTACGAAGTTTCATTCGATGTCGAATGGCTGGAATTCGCGGTCGAATTGCAAGAGACGCAGGATCGCTTGTTTTTCGACGAGAAGAACGGCGGCTATTTCAGCACGAGCGGCAAGGATGAAAGCGTTTTTCTCCGAATGAAGGACGATAACGACGGAGCAGAGCCTGCCGCGAGCTCAGTCGCGGCCCTGAATCTTTTGCGCCTGGCACAATTTCGCGATAACAAACAGATGGCGGAGCGCGCGCGAAAAACGATCGACGCATTCGCGACAACTCTTTCGCATTTCCCCAGCGCCATGCCGCAGATGCTGGTGGCGCTCGACTCCGCGTCAAGCAAACCGCGCCAGGTCGTGATCGCCGGGAAAAAAGAGGCTCCTGAAACCAAAGTGTTAATTAGAGAGGTGAATCGGCATTTTCTGCCGAAGACAGTGGTATTTCTCGCGGATGGCGCCGCTGGTCAGAAATATCTTGGCGAGCAAAATGAAGCGATTCGCGCCATGTCGCCGATCGATGGAAAACCGGCCGCTTACGTCTGTGAAATTTTCACCTGCAAAGCGCCTGTGACCGCTCCGAGAGCACTCGCCGAGTTGCTAAGCAGGTAACGTTCTGGGGGCCGATGTCAGGTTACTAGCCTGACTCGGCTGGCAGGCTGCCAGCCTGGCGAGTCAGCCAAGCTGGCTGACCCCCAACGCGATGACTACTTGCTGCCAGGTTTTACGGCAGGGATTTTTGCCAGATCAGGCGGCAGGTTATCTGCGGGAAAGTTCTCTACAATCATCTCGACGAGGCTCACGAACGGACAACCAAAATCTGGTTTTGATTGACCGCTCCGATCGACAATCACTCCGACTGCGGAGACGATCCCTTTGTGAGCGCGGACAATGTCGATTGTTTCCTGCACGCGTCCGCCGCGCGTCACCACATCTTCAACAACGACGAACTTTTCACCCGGCGAAATTTGAAACCCGCGCCGCAAGACGAGTTTGCCCTCGTCCTTCTCAACAAAGATGTGCCGTTTGCCTAACGAGCGGCCGACCTCCTGGCCGACGATGATTCCGCCAAGGGCAGGGGAGATCACCGTGTCACAATCGAATTGGCGCAGCTTCTCCGCGAGCCATCCGCAAACTTTCGCTGCGATCTCGGTGTTCTGAAGAAGCAAAGCGCATTGGAAATACTCGCGGCTGTGCAAACCAGAGCGCAGAATGAAGTGGCCGTCGAGTAGCGCACCGGTCTCGCGGAAAAGGGCGAGAATGTCTTCGCTCATATTGTAGAGCGTTCGACTCGCTCACTCCCGTTCGCTCGGTCTCTCGACCTGCCCGTCCATGTCGCTCGGATCCCTCCGGCTCCATTCTGTGAAACGCCGTTTATGGGTTTGGCGTTCGCCGCGGCGAACGCCCTACAAGAATTTATTGCGATCATTTTTAGCCGGACGTGTCATATGCCGTTTGTCCTCCATCCTCGTCCGCCACAGCAATGACTTCGATTTCCACATTCACGCCCTTGGGCAACGCGGACACCTGGACGGTGGAACGGGCGGGAGGATCCTGCTTGAAATACGAACCATAAATTTCGTTAACAGTCTGGAAATCGCCAAGGTTCGTAAGGAAAATCGTTGTCTTAACCACATGATCGAAAGTCAGGCCTTCAGCCTTCAAAATGGCCGCAATGTTGTCGACTACGCGCCGGGTCTGCGCTGCAATATCGCCGGGAACGATCTGGCCCGATTTAGGGTCCAGCGGAATTTGACCGCTGCAAAATAGAAAGCTTCCGCTGCGGATCGCTTGCGAATAGGGGCCAATCGCCCCCGGGGCTTCGCTTGTGGAAATGATTTTCTTCATGGGTGCGAGCTTAGCTGCAAATGTGGTTCGCACAAAGGCACGACCGCATAACCCCCAGGACCACCAGGGGTCATCCTGAGCGGAGCGAAGGAGCCCACAGCGCGGCGTCGACTACACAAATTATTAGTATGGTCAGCAAAGCAATTGAGAGGTCCCTCGCTTCGTTCGGGATGACATCTTGAGAATCTGACCGATATTAACGGCTCAAATGGTTAGTTGGATTTTAAAGAAGATTCTCGGGTCGAAAAATCAACGCGAGCTGAGGCGGCTTGCGCCGAACGTCCGCCGGATCAACGAATTCGATGAGCAATTCAAGAGCTTGTCCGACGATGCGTTGCGCGCCAAGACCGCGGCTTGGAAAGAAGAGCTTTCCAAGATTCCTGACCTGCAAGACCAATGGAAAAAGCTAGATGAAATTTTGCCTGAAGCGTTCGCCGTAGTAAAAAACGCGGCGCGCCGGCTGAAAGAGCGGCAACACACGTTCACCGTGTGTGATCAGCCGATGGTCTGGGACATGGTGCATTTCGACGTGCAGTTGCTCGGCGGAGTCGTCTTGCACCGGGGCCGGATCGCGGAGATGGCAACCGGCGAAGGTAAAACGCTGGTCGCGACTTTGCCGCTTTACCTGAATGCGCTCACTGGCCGCGGAGCACACTTGGTGACTGTGAACGATTATCTGGCGCGACGTGACGCGGAATGGATGGGGCAACTTTACAATTTCCTGGGACTTACCGTTGGCTGCATTGAACACGATCAGGAGCCGGATGAACGCCGCGAACAATACGCGATGGACATCACGTATGGGACGAACAGTGAGTTTGGTTTCGATTATCTGCGCGACAACGGCATGGCGACAACCCGCGAACAACAGGTCCAGCGCGGTTACCACTATGCTATTGTCGATGAAGTCGATTCCATCCTGATCGACGAAGCCCGCACGCCCTTGATCATCAGCGGACCGGCGACCATTTCAACTCATCAGTACGACAAATGGAAGCCGCTCATCGAGCAACTGGTGCGAAAGCAAAACATGCTTTGCAACCGGGTTGCGAGCGAAGCGATCGAGAAATTTGGGCAGGGCGAAGTCGAGGTCGGCGGCCGTCTCATGTTCAAGGTGAAGCTTGGTCAGCCGCGCAATAAACAGCTTTTGCGCATGATGGAGGATCCGGACAAGCGCCGCGCCGTTGATAAGGCCGAGCTTTCATTTTATCAGGACACGCGGAAAGAGGAATTGTTCGCGCTCAAGGAAGAACTTTTCTTCACCATCGACGAAAAATCGAACGAAGCCGATCTTTCCGAGCAAGGCCGCAGCTTCCTGAATCCAGATGATCCCAACGCGTTTGTGCTCCCGGATTTGATTAACGAATTCACCGAGATCGATCTCGACCAGACGCTCTCTCCGGAAGAAAAGGACAAGAAAAAAGCGGAGCGCCAGCAACATTGCGACGCTCAGGCCGAGCGGATCCACAACATCTCGCAATTGCTGCGCGCCTACTGCTTGTTCGAGAAGGATGTCCAGTACGTCATCGAGGATAACAAGGTCGTCATCGTTGATGAGTTCACGGGCCGCAAAATGCCAGGGCGGCGGTGGAGCGATGGATTACATCAGGCAGTCGAGGCGAAGGAGGGAGTCCAGATCGATCGCGAAACCCAAACACTGGCGACGATCACGATCCAAAATTATTTCAGGCTCTATCAAAAGCTCGCTGGAATGACCGGTACGGCCGAGACCGAAGCCGCAGAGTTTCACGATATTTACAAACTCGACGTCAACGTGATTCCGACAAACCGGCCGGTGCGGCGCGCGGATAACAACGATCGCATCTATAAGACGCGTCGGGAAAAGTACAACGCGGTGATCAAGGAAATCAGAGAAGCGCACGCGAAAACTCAGCCCGTGCTGGTCGGCTCCGTGAGCGTGGAAGCCTCCGAGTTACTCAGTCGAATGCTCAAGCGCGAGAAGATTCCGCACAATGTGCTGAACGCGAAGTTTCACATGCAGGAAGCCGAGATCGTAGCGCGCGCCGGGCAGCCGGGCACGGTCACGATTTCAACCAACATGGCCGGGCGCGGTACCGATATTAAGCTCGGTCCCGGCGTAACAGAGTTGGGTGGCTTGATGGTAATTGGGACCGAACGACACGAAGCACGCCGAATCGATCGACAATTACGCGGACGCTGCGCGCGACAGGGCGACCCGGGTGCATCGCGGTTTTATGTCAGTTTCGAAGACGACCTGATGCGCAACTTCGGCGCCGCCGACCGGATGACGAGAATCATGGAACGCTTCGGACTGGAGGAAGGCCAGGAGCTCGAGCATCGATGGCTGAACAAGTCCGTCGAGACGGCGCAGAAACGTGTCGAACAACGCAACTACATGATTCGTAAACGGACACTCGATTTCGACGACGTGATGAACATGCAGCGCGAGGTTGTGTATACGTACCGCAACGAAGTCATCGATTCCGAGGAGCCGCGCAAACTCATCTTCGAAGTGATCAACGAAGCGGTGCCAGCAAAAGTGAAGGAATATCTCGATGTCGATGAGCCCAACTACACCGGTCTCGTCCATTGGGTGAACACCACTTTTCCGCTCGGTTTGACCAAAGAGAAAGCGCAGTTCGAAACCCGCACGGTTGATGAAAACGAGCAGTTCCTGATCGAGAAGGTCAAGGACGCATATCAGCGCAAATCAAGTCACGAAGAACCGACTGCCGTCAAAAGCTTGGAGCGCTACATCATTCTCAACGCGATCGACCGCCTGTGGCAGGAGCATCTCTACGCGATGGATGCGTTGCGCGAGGGCGTTTACCTCCGCAGCTATGCGCAAAAAGATCCGCTCATCGAGTACAAGACCGAGGCTTACGACATATTTGTCGAGTTAATGGCAAACATTAAGAACGAAGTGCTGAACAACCTGTTCCGCAGCACTTCAAACTTGCAAGCGTTCGAGAATTTCCTGGCCACGTTGCCGCAATTCTTGATGCGCGAACATGCGCCGACCGCACCAACTGCGAGCGCCGACGCGCGCATGCGTCAGCCCGTTGGGGCTATGGCCGGAGTTGCGGCGGGAGATGGCGACGGAGAGGGCGAAGTTTCAATCGATCTCCCCGTTCGTCGTTCAATACCGAAGGTCGGCCGCAACGAACCATGCCCCTGCGGTAGCGGGAAAAAATACAAGAACTGCTGCGGCCGCGTGGCGTGAGTTGTAGCGGCCGCACCGTCTTACCCTGTCATTCCGAGCGAAGTCGAGGAATGGAGCGAGTGGGACGAGCGACATGGACGGAAATGCCGCGAGGGTAGCGGCGAGAGAGTCGGGAGACGAACAAGTTCAATCT
>QHPC01000316.1 GCA_003218915.1 Verrucomicrobiota bacterium | reverse complement strand
AACTGACCACCTTTCTTGCCTTCGGCGCTGGCGAACTGGCTGAGGAAGTATTCGTAAACGCGGCCGAGGATGTCTTTGCTGCCGTAAGGCTGCGATGGGGTTTCGGCAGCTTTGAGAAGATCGGCGGGGGCGCCGATCTCAGCACGCGAGGCGCGTGCGCTCCCCGGAATTAATCGGATCGTGCCGATGAGGTCGATCAATTCGCCGAGACGGTTCTTGTCGAGTGCGGGTCGCGCGTAATCTTTCGGCAGAATGCCTTTGAGGCGCGGATTGTCGCGCTCGATCGCGACCATCGCGTCATCGACAATCTTTCCGATTGTCGGCTGCTTCGCGCTGTTCTGAAGATAAGTCCAGCGCGCTGCTGGCGGCACCCAGAAAATGTTTTCGGCGCGGTACTCATCTGGATCTTCGGGATTGGCGCCGGCGTATTCGCCTTCGCCTGCGATAAGCTTCGCATGATGTTCTTCAAAGGAATCCGAAATGTATTTTAGAAAGATAAGGCCGAGAACGACGTGTTTGTATTCTGCGGCGTCCATGTTGCTGCGGAGCTTGTCGGCAGCCTGCCAGAGCTTGGCTTCAAAGCCGATGTTGGCAGAGTTGTTGGAGGAGGACTTACTCGATTTTCCGCGAGCCATTTGAAGGGCGAGACCTTAGCCGAAAGTTTTTCCGATGAAAAGCGGGAAACAAAGGCTGAAGGATGAAGTAAGAATTATGAAGGCGGATCAGAGGAAGTGATTAGTGATCGGTGATTGGTTAACGGGGAAGCGCAGTTACCGGCCATGTCGCTCGCCCCCAGTCGCTCCATTCTTGTCTGCCCAGCCCCGCTGATGCGGCTTGCACAATCCGCATGCCGAGCGCTTGAAACTCGTTCGCTGCCAACGCTCACTCGCTGCTACCCTCGCAGTTTTACCTTCTATGTCGCTCATCCCAGTCGCTCCATTCACCGCGCGATACCGGCGCTGAATTGCTTTTGTTTTCATTGCATCGATCGCGACAGCTTGTGCAAGATGCTTTGCAACGTTGGGTCTGACACGTGGCCGAGCCTTTTCCGAATCAGGCCCTGATGAATGGTAAAGATTTTGCCAAGTTTAACGATCGACGCTTTGGGCAGACCAGCCATTGTAAGTCTGTGTCGGATAACAACATCTCATCCTCGCCGACCACGTCCGGAATTTGAGACGTTATTGCGGCAACCACGAGATCAGGCCGCACCTTATTTAATCTCTCAGGGGAAAGAACTAACCCTGGCCGCTGTTTTACAGAGCTCAGATCGGTAAAGGGAAAAGGCACAAGAACAACATCGCCTTGGCTAAAGCTCGTCGTAGACGGCATCCTCGGAGTTGTTCCAGAAATCGAACGCCGGCTCGGCGGCTTTGAGCCACGCGACATCGTCCGGCTGAATTTTCAGATGCGCCGGCAAATTGGAAAGCAGCCGCATTTGAGAAGCCGATTCGCGGAGGTGAATAGTTGATCCGCCTTCACGGGATTACTCTTCACGGCTGACCCATTCGGCAAGCTCAGGGCAGGCGCCGCCGCCACTACAGCTCAGCGATCAGGGTCCGAGATTAGCAGTTGTGGTCCGCGCTATCTGGGCGATAGTCGAAGGTCAAGAAGTACGAAGGAGGCAAGTCAGCCTCTGGTGCTCGCCAAAGTCGGTGCGACGTTGGTGCCGGGTAGAAGTCAGTCTGAATCAAATTATGAATGCCGATCTCCTTACAGCCGCCTCCGAAGTAATCACTAATCAGCAAATCCTCGTGAACATGGTCTCACGCCGCGTGCGACAGCTTTCGCTCGGTCATCGTCCTCTGGTGGAATATGCTCCGGGGCTGCGTGGAGCCGATATCGCGTTAACCGAGATCGCTAACGGAAAACTGACGTTCGAGTCGACCTTCGGTCAGAATGGAACTGCTGCGTCGGTGGAAGTTGTGGAGTTCCCAAAAGTCATCGTCGCCAAGAAAGCGGTGACGAAGAAAAAAGCGGCGTAAAACGAAGACTTGCCTCGATGAGGCGAGCGCCTTTTTCGTTGGCGTTCAGCGTGGCTTATTCTAAATGCCGAGCCACGAGTGATCTAATTATTCCTCGATTGCACCGCGTTTACTTATCTAAACGCGCCATCAGAATTTGAAACTCGCTCGCTCCCCGCGCTCGCTCGTCGCTTACCCTGGCGACTTTACCTTCTATGTCGCTCATCCCGATCGCTCCATTCACAGTCTGGCCGAAAGGATTTCACAATCGGTGCCGTAATCTTTCGCGACGCAATTGGTAAAATAGATCGTTTTGCCGTCAGGCGACCATCGCGGCGCGGTTCCGCGGCCTTCCGTATTCGCGACGAGACGCGGGTTGGCGCTATCGGCGTCCATGACAAATATCTGGTAGCCGTGGCCACGCCGGTTCGATGCAAACGCGATTTTCCTGCCATCAGGCGACCACGCCGGCCAGCCGTCAAAGAATGGGTTGTTCGTAAGATTGCGCTGGTTTGAGCCGTCGCCATCGGCAACAAAGACCTCTGAGTTCTCGTCACCAATGATTTTGCGGAACGCGATATGTTTCATATCGGGTGACCACGAACCGTAGGTGTTGATCCCGCCTGTGATCAGGGGCGTGATTTTCTTCGTCGCCAGATCGACCGCGTTGATTTCGGCGGAATTTTTCTTCTTCGGCGCCAGGTCGTCGTTCGTGCAATAAATCACGCGTTTGCTGTCCGCGGACCAGTTTGGATGGATGGTATTCTGTTCCGGTGGTGTAAGCGCTTCCACGTTGCTGCCATCAGTTCTCATAACCGCGATGCTGTGACGATCCTTGGTGATGAGGACGAACGCGATCCTGGTCCCATCCGGTGACCACGCGGGATCTTCGTGATCGGCATCGTCGCGGGTAAGCTGGACGACGTTGGAGCCGTCGACGTCCATAGTGAACAACTGTTCCTTGCCGGAAAGCATTGAGATGAAGACGAGCTTCTTGCCGTCGGGCGAAGGGAACGGATCGAAATTCTGGGCATGGGTAATTTGCACCGGAATTGAAATTGCCCTATCGGCGGCTGCGGCTGCATGCAGCCAAGTGAGCGATAGCGCCAAAAGAAATGAGAAAAAAGTAAAAGGTGAGAGGAAAGAATTAAGGCGCGAAGTCATGACTGCCTTCATTTACGACTTCTTCGCTCCAGAAGGTCTCGGGTTTTTTCGATCTCGTCCGCGAGACGTTTCTCATCTGGAAGGGCGAGCTTGTATTCGCGCGCCAGAACCTTATTCGGCAATCCTTCCAAGGCGTATTTAGCGATGGCATCATCTTTCTCGGCGCACAGGATCAGACCAACCGGCGGATTTTCGCCCGTCTGCGTCCAATGCTCGCGAGCGTAATTCAGATAAAGATGCATCTGACCCGCATCGGCATGCGTGAACTTGCCAACCTTCAGATCAATGACCACAAGGCATCGCAGTTTGCGGTGAAAGAAGAGAAGATCGATGCGATACCATTCGCCGCCGATTCGCAATCGGCGTTGGCGACCAATGAAGGCAAAGTGGCCGCCCAGCTCGAGCAGGAAGTTCTCAAGGTGCCGCAAGAGCGCCTCTTCGAGATCGGTCTCCGAGTATTCGTCTTTCAGGCCGAGAAATTCGAGAACGAGCGCGTCGCGCACCTCTTCATCGGCGGAGATTGAATCTCCTGCGCGCGCCGCCGCACCTTTGCGCAGCATGGCGTTCTTATTGCGCGAGGCAGCGGTGCGTTCGTAGAATTGCGAGGCGATCTGGCGATCGAGCTGGCGTACGCTCCACCCGCCGCGCAACGCCTCAGTCTCATAAAATCGGCGCGCTGCGGCGCTCTTCGTGGAAAGCAGGCGGACATAGTGCGACCAAGGCAGCGGAAACCGAGCCGCAAGATCGGGAACTGGCACTTCGCCAGACGATGTCTGGCCTTTCTTGCGTTGTGATTCTATTGACGCTGTCGAGACAATTGGCGGAGTGGATTCTATTGACGGTGTCGAGAGAATTCTCTGAGATGGAAACGCAAGGTAGAATTGGCGAAACTTGTTAACGTTTGGATACGAGAAGCCGCGACCAAACCTGGCGGTCAAGTCCTGCGCCAATCGCTGCAACAGCTCTTCTCCGTATTCGGCGCGCTT
>QHPC01000315.1 GCA_003218915.1 Verrucomicrobiota bacterium | reverse complement strand
CTTCGTCGCACCACTCGAGCTGTTTCTCCATGTTCTCCTTGATCAGGTGCATGGGTATGTGACCCGGGCCTTCGTTCATGACCTGCACGTGCTGCGCCCACGCGCGTTTGGTCAGCTCGCCTTGCGTATAAAGTTCGGCAAACTGCGCTTCATCGTTCGCGTCAGCGATTGATCCCGGCCGGAGACCGTCGCCGATGGAAAAGCTGACGTCGTACGCGGCCATGATCTCGCAGATTTCATCCCAACGCGTGTACAAAAAACTTTCCTGATGATGCGCAAGACACCACTTGGCCATGATCGAGCCGCCGCGCGAGACGATGCCGGTAGCACGGCGCGCGGTGAGCGGGATGTAGCGAAGCAACACGCCCGCGTGGACAGTGAAGTAATCAACCCCCTGCTCTGCCTGTTCGATGAGCGTGTCGCGATAAATTTCCCAGGTCAATTCCTCGGCCCGGCCTCCGACTTTTTCTAGCGCCTGATAAATCGGCACCGTACCGATCGGCACAGGACTGTTGCGAATGATCCATTCGCGCGTGGCATGAATGTTTTTGCCGGTGGAAAGATCCATCACCGTGTCGGCGCCCCATTTCGTGGCCCAACGCATCTTCTCGACTTCTTCTTCGATCGAGGACGCCACGGCGCTGTTGCCGATGTTGGCGTTGATTTTTACAAGGAAATTGCGGCCGATGATCATCGGCTCGGATTCCGGATGATTGATGTTCGCCGGAATGATGGCGCGGCCGCGCGCGACCTCGGCCCGCACGAATTCGGGCGTGATCTCGTGCGGGATACTCGCGCCGAACGATTCGCCTGGATGTTGCTGACGAAGATCGTTTCTATTGTAGCCGCTGCCGTTGGCTGCGGACTGATCTGAATTGCCGCGGTCAACGGTGCGAGGCGCACTGCCACTTCCGGCTACAGCGTGGCAGTTCTCTCGGATTGCAATGAACTGCATCTCGGGCGTGACGATTCCCTGGCGCGCATACCACAACTGCGTGATGGGATGGCCCGCGGATGCGCGTAACGGTTTTCGGCACGAGGGCGCGCCGGCTCCATTGAACGTTGGGCCTTTCGCAGCGATAGCCGAGTGTTTGTCAGACAAATAGCCATCATCAATTGGCCTAACGACTCGCCCTTCGATCTGGTCCACATCTCCGCGCTTCACGATCCAATCGCGGCGCAACGGCGGAAGCCCTTGTACTGGGTCAAGCGTCACGCTTGGATCGCCCCATGGGCCGCTGGTATCGTAAACGCGCACAGGCTCGTTCACTTCGATCTCGCCGTTCATCGACTTCGTCGGCGCGAGCGAGATTTCCCGGAACGGCACCCGAACGTCTGCATGCAATTTGCCGGAGACATAAACCTTTTTGGAATTTGGCAGGTTGTAGCCGCGGTCGTTGACGGCGGTTTCCGTGGACCCATTTGGGCCGGGGTCATCCGCCTTCGCAGACACTACGGCGGACTGGCCGGGTCCGGCTACAGCTTCGTGTCGATTCGTGTCCATTGAAACTCGCTCATTACCCACATTCGCTCGCTGCTACCTCGCAGCTTTACCTTCGATGTCGCTCATCCCAGTCGCTTCATTCGTGGTTAAACAAAAAAGCCATGCGCAGTCGCACGCATGGCTGACGTTGCCAATCCGGCAATCGGACCCTCGCTCCCTTCGGCGGCATTACCCGCATCAGGTTCAAGGGGTCTCCAGTTTCACACCGGACTCTCAGCCATTGCGGCTCCCCCGCAGTATTGCTTCTGCCTCAGAATAGAACTCGCATCTGCGAAGTCAATTGGTACGCGCAAGGCGGATGTGCGCTGCCAACGCGTTGAGGACAACACGTTCCACCTGATAACGAACCTGACGAGACTCTATCCGGCGGGCGATGTCGACGGTGCTGTCACCTTCGAGTCGGTGTGAAAAATGCCGACCCACTGGCCGTTGGCCGTGTGCCAGACCGAGCCAGCATTGTACGTGCCGGAGACGTCCTTGCCGTCCGCTGTCGCCTCGATCTTGGCTTTGTAAGTAATGATGGCCGTTTTTTTATTCGGAAACACGACGTTGAAATCACTCAAGTCGAACGATTTCATTTCTGTCTTTGACATTGAATCCACCTCCTGCTGCAGGTTGTGCATTCCGTTGGAGTATACGGTGACAAGGTCCGCAGAAAGAAGCTTCTTGAATTCATCCGCTTTCTTGTCTTTGAACGCCTGCCAGGCCGCTTTTTCCTTGGAGATAATCGCCTCCTTGTCGTCGGGCGCGGCGAATGAAATCGCAATCGTCGCGAGTAGCGCTGTCATAATATAGGTAATCAGTTTCTTCATGGGTTGATCCTTTTGTTAGGTTGAATGCCAAGATTAGCCTGCTGCGCGCGAGCAGAGTCAAGGTCAATCAACTTATAGAGGTCCGCCTGCGGCGGAGGCCGGCTGCGAGACGAGGAACCTGCAGGCGCCACGCCCATTCGACTTCGCTCAGGGCAGGCTCTGCCACTACGGAAACCTCATGGAACAATGGGAGCAGACTCGAGCGACGCTCTGGGAGTCGACGTCTGCTGGGGTGAAAGAAACTTCGCCTTGCCAACGAGCTCCATCAGACTTGTATCTGCTTCCTTCAATTCCGCGTCTGGAACAACGAAATCAGTCGGCGATGACTTTATTTGTTTACGATAGTCCGCGACCAGCAGTGGCGGCTGCTTCTTGATTCCCAAGGCCCGATAACTCTCAATCCCAACGCCGATGGCGCGCGCGAGCCTTGCGCGCCAGTCTTTTTGCGCAATCAACTTGCACTCGCCTTTTTCTGTCA
>QHPC01000336.1 GCA_003218915.1 Verrucomicrobiota bacterium | reverse complement strand
GTGAAGTTCCTGCGCAATCGACGCGATTTGGCTAAGAAAATCGCGGACGCGAATGTGGAACTAACGAAATGGATCCAGCAGAATCCGGCAGAAGCGCAGAAGTTATTTGTCGAGGAATTGAAAGCGGAGACGCGGGCTGATTTCGTGCCGGATGCTGTCGCGCAAGCATGGAATCGGATTCAATTTACGAGCGAAGTATCGCGTGATCTGCTTGCCAAATCGGTGCACGATGGAAAAGATGCGGGTTTCTTGAAAGGCTCGACAGATACTTCGAAGCTGATCGAAACTCCGTAATGCACCGAACCGCCCACCGCTCTACCGCGACCGAAGAGCTTCAGCCGATTGCGCCTTCCAAGCTCGCGATCGAGGAAGTTTCGAAGAGCTTTCAAAGCGTATCCGGCACCGTGCTCGCGCTGGACCGGATCAGCCTGAACGTTGCTGAAGGTGAATTCGTTTGTCTCGTCGGCGCCAGCGGATGTGGCAAAACAACGTTGCTCAATATCATTGCAGGTTTGGAAAAACCGGATAGCGGCACGGTGCTGGCCGACGGCAACCCGGTGACGGGACCTGGCCGCGAACGGCTGGTTATGTTTCAGGAACCGGCTCTTTTTCCATGGCTGAATGTTTTCGGAAATGTTCTCTTCGGACTCAAGCTCAAGCCGAATCTGACAAGAAAAGACAGGCATGACGTCGCGACGTATTATCTGGAACTGGTCGGTCTGAGTCGGTTCGAGCGCGCCAACATTCATGAGCTTTCTGGTGGAATGAAGCAGCGCGTCTCACTCGCACGTGCGCTCGCGCCGAATCCGCGTGTGCTTCTCATGGACGAGCCGTTTGCTGCTCTCGATGCGCTCACGCGGGAGCAACTTTACGGCGACATTCAAGAAATCTGGCAAGCGCGCCGCAAAACCATCGTCTTTGTCACGCATAATGTTCGCGAAGCTGCATGCTTGGGCGATCGCGTCCTGCTTTTTTCGCCGCATCCTGGCCGTATCCACGAGGAATTTGCGGTGCAACTGCCGCGGCCGCGAGACATTAACAGCGTCGATCTGGCCGCGCACGCCACAAGAATCACGAAAGCTCTGAAGAGCATTGGCCAAGCCGAAGCTGTTGCTGCTAAATGAAACGATTTCTCCTAGCGGCTGCATTTTTCGCTGTGCTTGCCTTGCTTTGGGAAGCAGCGTATCGCGCGAAAATTTGGTCGCCCGTATTGCTGCCATCGCCGAGGCAGGTTGTAAGCTATTTGGAGAGCGCTGCTGCCGACGGAACCCTCTTCAAAGCGACGGTGATAACAATGCGCCGCTTGCTCGTGGGCTACTTGATTGGACTCGTAATGGGACTCCCCCTTGGGCTTCTGACGGCACGATGGAAACTGTTTCACGACACGATTGGGACTCTCGCCCTAGGCTTACAGACGTTGCCCAGTGTCTGCTGGGTGCCTTTAGCTCTACTGTGGTTCGGCCAGACAGAAGCGGCGATGCTTTTCGTAGTGGTGATGGGAACCCTCTGGTCGGTAGTCATCGCAACTGAGACTGGCGTGCGCAATGTTCCGCCGATTTATCGCCGCGCCGCTTTGACGATGGGGTCCAAGAGATTGCATATGTGGTTCAAAGTAATCCTGCCCGCCGCGCTTCCATTTATTGTTAGTGGTATGAAGCAAGGATGGGCGTTTGCCTGGCGCTCGCTAATGGCCGCTGAGATTTTTGTGACAATCCTGACTGGTTTTGGCCTTGGCCAGCTTCTCCATTATGGCCGCGAACTGAGCGCCATGGAGCAGGTCATTGGGATCATGATTGTCATTATCGTGATAGGTTTGCTGGCCGACAAAATTTTCTTTTCGCCGATCGAGAAGTTTCTGCATCGGCGTTGGGGGACTAGTCAGCCATGAGAGTCGGACACAAGAGAGCGCCTACTTCGGCGCAATGTGAGGTGCGTATCACCAATAAACTCGGATTGCATGCGCGGCCAGCTGCGCAATTCGTCAAACGCGTACGGAGTTTTCGATCGGAAATTTGGCTGGTAAAGGAGGGCAAACGATTTTCTGCCTCTAGTCTTATTGACGTTTTACGTGCTAATCTCGATTGCGGTGCGACGGCAACGCTCGAGGCGCACGGGGTCGACGCAGATGAGGCTCTTGAGGAGTTGGAGAAATTATTCGCGGAATTCCACGAAAAAGAAACTGACTAGCGCAGCGGTCGCGCGACGAGGATCCCGCTGTCTGAGCGATAGCGATACAGATATTTCGAAAGCTCGTCGTCCACTACGACGCGCCCGTAGTTGCTCGGAGACGAAGCATGCATGAAGTGCAAAACGCCGTCGCTCGTGCGTAATGCGAGCCCCACGTGCGCAGTTGAATGGAGGCCATTTCGCTCCCGCGAAATAACTCCAATGATATCGCCACTGCGTAGTCTCGGCTCAATTTGAGCGACCTGGCTTTTTGGAATTTCGTAGAGCGATTGCGAGGAAACATTCGCTTCCATCCGCCCGAGCGGACCGAGAAGCGAACGGTTGGAAGCAAGATATCGATAATGTCGCCAGCCAGTGCTCATCTCGCGCGCGGAATGCGGGACACTGCGCCCGCCGAGATCGCGCGTCAGATCTTCTACCAGACCGCGCCGATCATTAT
>QHPC01000335.1 GCA_003218915.1 Verrucomicrobiota bacterium | reverse complement strand
TGCTCGGTGTTGATCCGCGCGATTAACAGAACGACCGCTGCAGCAGCTGCTGCGAGGCCAATACCAAATCTGTAGGGCGTTTCTGCGAAACGCCTAAACCATTTGATCGTTGACCCGCCGTCTGACGCGGCCGACTCCCTGCGATCTTGGGCCATCGCTTCCTCGATGCGTTCAAAAAGTACCGGTGAAGGCGGCGCTGGTCGCCATATCGATATCGCGACGCCGCGGTATTCTGAGAAATGCCTAGTGCACCGGCGATCTCGCTAAAGGTCAGTTCGTTCCAGATTTTCAAGACGAGCACCTCGCGTTGGTCCTGTGGCAAACAGCTGACTGCCGCAGCGAGCGCCGATTGCCCCTCATCTTCCCATTCAAACTGCGGCTCGACGGTTGGATCTGCCTCGGCAAAAACAGTGGCTTCGCGTCGAGCGCGGCGTTTGTCGCGACGGATGAAATCGAGAGCAATGGAACGCACCGTGGCGTAAAGCAGCGCGCGGTTGTTAATCTGGTGTTTTCGCCGCCAAAACTTGACGAAAGCTTCCTGGACAATGTCTTCAGCATCAGCTGCTGATCGCGTCCATTGCCGGGCGAAAAGCAATAAGCCGGGACCGATTTCAGAAAAACAACTCTTCCAATTCTCATGGCTGGCAATGTTGTCCATGACCTTTTCACGGTCTTTATTCCCAAGACGCCGCCAACCAATGAATTTGTCTATGCGATCGAAAATTTTCTCGTTAATCGCATTGCTGAGTGATGTCTCGACTTCCCTCGACATAACAAATCACTTTTTCGGCAGCGTTCGCAGAATCAAATCGCCCAGCCAATCGGGATTCGCGACCCCTTCGCGGTAGGCTCGGAGTGCTTCGACTGAAGAGTTCACGCGCAGGTTGCTGAAAGATCCGTCCGCATTTTGCCAGCGCTCGTGCCAATAAACTGCCGCCTTGATGCGCGGATAGCGCGTGGGAAACAGCGTAAGTCCCTGCGTAATCCACTTGGCCTTGCCAACCCCACCACCCTCTGCCGAGTGCGGGAATTCGCCGGTCGCCCATTCGGCGATCATGATCGGTTTATGCGGATCGAGCCGGGACATTTCCTCGTAGGGCCAGTTCACCAATGAAGGAATGTCCGGGTTTGGTTCGTCCTTATATTGTTGGCCATAAACGCTCAGACCCAGCCAATCGACGTAATCGGACCCGGGATAATAAGCGGGCGCGCAATTCCAGGTTTCGTACGGATAGGGATAATTGTTCGTGTGAAACATCCACTTGATGTTTGAAGCGCCGCGCGCCCGGACGCGATCCACGACGTAGCGGTACGCCTTGCGAAATGTTTCCGGACCTTTCCAGTTGTTCTGATCTTTATCCCATTCCGCGCCGCCGTAGTACGCGCCCGACCACGGAAACCAAGTGCCATTCATTTCGACGCCGAATACAACAATCATTGGATGACCAAAACTCCGTGCGGCATCGGCCCATTTGTCGATGTACGCGTCCCATTTGCCGGCAAGAATCTCGGTCAAACCGAACTTGTCCGGTCCGTGGTCTTCCTCATAAGGCCTGTCCCACGGCGACCAAAACACAAGCGGCAGCGAACCGTGCCGCCAGATGACATTGAGATTGTCCGCGGGAAAATTTTGTTCTCCCCAGTAACTGGAAGACGCGATGATAGCCTGATGTTTACCCACCATCTGCTCAAAATCTTCGATCGTCTCCAGAGTGACGTCGTCTTCCGCGTCGCCAAAATCCATGAACGCGCCGGTGTATGCGCCAAGTTCAGGAATCACTACCTCGACCGGGCCGTTGGGATCGACTGGCGCAACCGCTACGCCTCGACGGCATCCGATTAACGCCAAACTCGATGCAACTACTACAACGATCACTGCAAAAAACATGCGCATCCGAGTTCGAAAGTTCTCAGCAAAAAATGGAGTGTCCAGTACGGGGCCCGGTTCGAAGACAGAACTGTAGAGGGAGCTGTGCCGGCTGCGATCATGGTGAGGTTTTGCAGGCTACATGCCTGGCACTACAGCCGTTTAGTCGGTGTGTGCGCATGAATCTGGCAATTTTTCTTGACTGGAAAACCATACTTGAGAGCAGAATCCCGATGGTCGAAGCAACGAATGCAGACAAAACTTCTCACTTTTTTGATCCTGCCGTTCGTATCAGTCGCCTTCTCAGACGACTTTAAAACACTTGCTGGAAAAGAATACAAGAACGTCACCGTGAGCCGAGTCGAACCTGACGGCATCGTGCTGACCAGTAAGGCTGGCATTTCCAAAGTTTATTTCACCGAACTTCCTAAGGACGTTCAGGAGCGCTTTGGCTATGATCCCCAGAAAGCTGGCGAATACTCAGCGCAGCAAAGTGCAGGATTCGATCAAGTCCGAAAACAGCAGGAAGACACGTCGCGACAGAAAGCGGAGGCGTCGCAAAAGGAAAATCAATCTCGGGCCCAACAGGCAACTCGACAGAACGAGCTTCGCGCGCTCCAAGCCCGCTACGATGAGCTTCAGCGACAAGAAGATGGTTTGCTCCTCCGTATTGGCGAGGCGAAGCAACCGGGACCTACATACCGGGGCGGTAAAAACAATA